>NZ_JBMDIS010000020.1:0-103764 GCF_057808775.1 Pseudomonas sp. FG86
ATCATGCTCCAGCTTCAAATCAATAACCGTGTTGCACTCAGCTTCTGCAACCGCCCTCCTTTCGGAGAATCCAAAGATTGTTGAGGGATCAGAACTTGCGGAGGTTGAAGCTCGACTCCGCCTAGCGTTGCTCTCAGACTCCGGTATTGGAAGCGTTAGATTCCAACAGCTAAAAATAGCGAAACTTAAGCTGACCCGCTCTCGTCCTAGGGGCTCAGTTGATGAAGCTCGTTGCCGTGTTCTTTCCACCATAGTTGAAGCGGCCAAACAGACGCAGTTGGATCTGCCAGCGAGGTCGATGGCAATACCAAGGGGATTGCTCGCACTGATGGCTACACAACCTTCCGCCAAATTGTGGGGAATCATCAGATGCGTAATCAACAATTTAGAATATCTGCTAACAGATCGAGGGTCTGTACCAGCGGCTGTGCTGAGCGCACAGTTTTTACGTCAAATGGTAGATGGTCCATCTGATCTTCTTAAGCCGAATGACCTATCTAGGTACGTGAATATAACAGGGTCACTGTCTGAAATGGCGCGGTCTAACCGACACGTTCAATGGGAGGCTGGAGCCGCGGCACTGTCGGTAGCTAAACGAACTGGCAATCTGGACTTGGCTCATCGTGCTCAAGATGTATTTACCGAACTTTGTACCCTACATCCTACTTGGCCGCTTCCGAGAATCGGTATAGCGCGAGTGAAAGACTACCTAGATGGCCTTTCCGGTGGCGAAACATCATATACCACAGTCAGTTGGCGTGAGGCAGCTATCCTAGCCTTGAATTCCCCAATCTACGCACGATCAAATTTGGGTGGCCGTAACGAGGTATTCGCTGTTGCTGACGCTCGCGGATTTCTTTCTGAAACGTTCGTCTTCAAGCGGACTACGAAAGAAAAGGCAGACCACGAGGCGACGATGTTGACCTCGCTACGAAAAGTGATCGCTTCTCGTGGAGATACGAGTCTGTTTGAAGTGCCTCGTTCGCTCGCTATTGTAGAGGTTCCCTCTGAAGACGAGCGGCGATGGGTGCACGTATCTCAGCGAGCAGCGGGACGATTAGTGAGCGAGCTTTCTGCGGAAGAGGCCTTGGCCGTACTAGAGCCGATCACAGACCTCCTCGCTATCTTTCATAGCGTTGCAGGAACTCCTCCGATAGGTAAATCAGCATGGCGACCATTAAAAGACTACCTCAAGATGTGGTCGAGGAGTCTCTTCGAGCAAGAACATGCTGACAGCTTTGTTGACTCCCTGCGTAAACTTTTTCCTGGAGAGCTGCCGCTGGTTAGAAAACGAGACGGTCATGCATCAAACTGGATAGTTGACCCAGCTGGGCGAATCGTAGCCATTGATCTTGAGTCCAGCGAGTTCATACCGATTGGATACGATGTTGTCCAACTAATAGAGGATAATGCGCTTGTACAAGCGAACCTGGACGGCTGGCGCATGCGAATTGCGCTTATGGAAAGATATTTTAGCCGAATGGGCCACACAATTAGTGAATCAGACTTAATTGTCGCATACGGGTGGTTCGCTATCACTCGTGCCCTGCGACTAGGGACTGAAAAAGAGGCAGGAAAGCACCTGCGACGTCACGCGCGGGAGCTATGCGGTCTGATCTCAGAGTGCTGCACTGACTTAATTCAAAATTTGGCACGGGAACTGCTTCAGGCTCTCTCCCGCATAGAACAGAATGAAGCAAATGAATCCGTGCCTAGCCACGACCATCGTCGATTGAGCAAGACAATGGCCTATCAACTCCGCCATTCCGGCCCGAGCAACGGAATACCCGTGGATAACACAGGGTTTGCGAGCATGGAGGATTTAGCTCGCTCACTAAAAGTGGATTCGAGTCATTTACTCGCTATTGCCGAACATCCCGGCGAGCCAAGATTCGAAGTAAGAGACGGTCGCATCAGAGCTCTTTACGGGCATACACTGGATGTTGTTATCGAGGCCGGTATCAAATTGGGAGCACCAACTGCTTTGTATCACGGGTCTAGCTGGTCCGTACTCGATAGGATCGTGAGGGACGGAGTAATCCCGATGGAGCGGCGTATGGTGCATTTGACAAATGTCGCTGAGGAGGCCATGGCGGTAGGTGAGCGCAAGGGCGCTCCGGTTGTCCTTGCGATAGAACAAAGCAATGATGAAACGCCCGTCGCTGAAGGCATCTGGGTGTCAGCGCATGTTTTGCCACATCGCCTGTCCATAATTAATCCTTTTATTGAGGAAGCTGGTGCGTCTCGCTAAATATCAGCAGCCTTTTCCATAGATGAAACTAGAAACTTCCGCCTTCTTCTAGCAGTTTACGAGCTTGCTATCTTCTCCTTGCTGAGGAGAAGGAAAAACGGGGCCCCAGAATCTAATCTGCTCTGGGCGCCTTCTAGCTTGGATCTTGACTGTCCGCTTCTGGCCGGTTTCTGCCTGTCGGTACCCTCGGTCTCGGGGGGCGTTCAGTTAGGCATCGATACTTTGAATGGTACGGTACTGTAAAACTAGCGATACCATTACCGTAACTGAGGTTTAAGTGATCAATCGACACGAACTCGCCGGTTGGGCGACTCGCGTTAACAGCAAGCGATTCAATGCCAAATTAGAATAGCCGCTTACATCGACTTGACCGAAATAACCTCCACAAACTTGAATTTTTTTCTAGCCGTCTTTTTAGCTTCTTGCTCCGCAACTAGGGTGCTCAGCGTATCGACCTCATGTACTTCCTCGTGCATTTTGCCTTCAAACTCATTTCCCACCCGCAGCGTGACTCTCAGCCTGGGCGTAAAGGCTTTTGACGTTTTCTTTTTCTTCGCTGCCTTTATCGGTTGCACGGTCACGACATCCGGAACGGTGTCTTGCACGTGTGAGTTAATTGCCGGTGCAGGGGACTTAGACTCACCGAACAGCGCCCGGCGCATCTCTTCTTCCGTCAACTCTGTATTCATATCATTTCTCAGAAGGGTCTTATGTACAGTCTGACCGATTCTATCAGTGTGGCCGGACTCGGCGGTAAATCGTCGTTGGGTCAGACCTGATGCGATAGAGGGCCACCAGATACCTGCGAGCATCAGCGTCTGGCCGGCCTTCATTCGGATGCATATTTTATTGATACTGCATGCTTGTGTTGTCACTGCTTCGCATTTACGCTTTGTCCGTCGCGGTCAGTCCCGTGGCCGGGTGTCAGAACCTGAATTGTTCGAGGCGCATGGCGCCATAGCCAGCAATTAAGTGCTTACAGAGGCTTAGCTGCTGCTTTTCTATGGCGGTCCGTGCGGGGCAGGCTTCGGCCTGGCCGGTTCCCTCGGACGCCGGTTTCTGACCCCCGTACGGTCCGCCACCCATTTCGTGTCAGAACGGCTGGGTGGATGGTTCCTTAACTGTCCGAGGAGATAAGGAAAATGTCCTGTCCCCCTTTTAAGCTCGTGCGCCGCCCTAGCCGTTTGTTTCGTATTGCAAACTATCTCGGAGGATTCCGCGATGTTTGATCTCTCGCTTCTAATTAGCCTCCCCAAACCAAGCACCATCGATACTGCATCGCTTACCCCTGAAGATGCCGCGATTAAACTACGGCAGGCTGCCACTCTTCGGCTTAATGGAGCACAGAGTATTCTGCTTCATTTTCCGCAGGACGTTGAACTGGCTGTAGAGCTGCTGGATGACGCTGCAGTGTTGTTCGACAAGGCGTTTCGATATCTGACGGGTATGCCAGCTCAACGAGTTCATCAACAGATTGGTGAGTACTTCTCTGTCCCATCCGCTGACGGCTGTCCTGGTATTCGAACGCCCTGGGGCAATGAATTCGGCCCAATGATTGAGGACGGCGTTCGTTGTGCTGAGACCTGGCTCGATGGCTCATCACTACCGTTATGGTGGGCTCTGGCGCAGAATCGAAAACGTCATCGCCCGGGAGATCCCCAAGAAGCATTTGAAGCAGGTTTTCTGCTGCGATTGCAGCAGACGCTGATCATGCGACGTGAGGCAGTCACTGCCCAATCAACCAGCATCGATGCCTGAGTTTGTAATTGACGTTTGAGACTTTGCTTTTCCCGCCAAACCCTCCGATTAAGCGATCTTTGATCGCGCCGGTCGGAGGGTTTACTCGCTTTTTTCGAAGCCACTTCGTTCCACCATCTCATTTTGAATTTCAATTAGCGTCACGCCCTCGTTTACCCATCAGAAATTACTTTTCGAGTGCCGCTCCAGTGTAAGAACGGATCTTGCCGTGGTCATGGCTAGAGAAGTGGCGACACCGGCGACACCGGCGACAACGCAAGTAGAACGTGGCCTGGAGCATGGCGACAAAAGTGGCGACAGTCGCCACTTTTTGCACGCCTTGCCCTTGATGCTTGACCGTCTTTTCGAGTGGGTATAACAATTGGCGCACGGATCGCTGTCGTTGACAGCACCAGCCCAGGTAGCCAGAACCTTCAAGGCTACGCCACTTGCGTGGTGGTTCTACCGAAGTGCGATTAGCGTCCGGCGGCTCGCACGGTCACTCCACAAGAGTGATGGATGCCCACTCGACTGATCTGCCCACTGCGGCCGACGATGGACCTTCCTCGCTGCACTGCAGCCACCTCACCTCTCGGCACACTTCATTGCGCCAGACTGCGCCCGTCTCTTTCTCCGGGAAAGAGACGGGCGCTCGTACCACTGCTGCAAGCCACGTCGTACAGGGCATTGCCGCAACTCTCCTCGTGACAATCGACCTGACAAATCCGATTCGTCGCCATCCGCAACGACACAGGCACCGGTGCCGCAGCCCATGGAAAGGCTGCATCTGACTGACAGTCAGGCATGCCCCAGGTGTCCATGTCGTTGCCTTCTCCTACTCCAGATCTCCAGGTGCCGAACTCGTCAGTCGGCACAGCCTCTACCCGCCCGCATCTTCGGATGCGACTAAGGAGGCCAGATTCATGGGGTTATGCCCTCGCTCCCGGTTGTAAGGAGCCGTTCGTTCCGCGTCAGTGAGCACCTCACAGGCCGCAGGGGCCTTGATCCCTGATAACACTCAACAACCGTGGCGGGACTACGTGAGGACAACCAGCAATGAACGAGGAGAGGGCCATGCAGCAGTTAGATCCGAAGCTTGAACTACCACAACCACCTCGACCGTTGATTGAGTCGAATCCCTTAGCCCAGCCTTATCCGGTGCAGGCACTGGGTGGGGTTCTTGGGCCTGCGGTAGAGCGAATGGCCGACGTCATCGGCGTGCCCCAGGCACTGGCCGCGCAATCAGTGTTGGCTGCCTCGGCGCTGGCCACTCAAGGTCATGCGGGCTTACAGCTCGACGGGAGAAATTATCCCCTGTCGCTGTACCTGATCACGGTGGCCGCGTCAGGTGATCGCAAGACCGCCGCAGACCGATGTGCATTGCTGCCGGCACGGCAATGGGAGCGTGAACAGTGGCAGCGCTATCGCGAACAACTTGCCCGGTACCGTGCCGCACAGCGACAGGCGCAGCGTATCAAGCCTGGCGATCCTGAGCCCGCAAACGGAATGTCGCTCGAAGCGGAGCCCTCAGCCCCTAGACTGATCACCACCGACCCGACTATCGAGGCCCTGATCAAGGGGCTCTGTCATGACCTGCCTAGCATGGGTCTGTTCTGTGATGAGGGTGGACAATTCCTCGGCAGCAGCACCATGAGTCGGGATAACCGGTTGAAAGCGGTCACGACCTTGTCGTCACTCTGGGATGGCAGCCCGATAGATCGCGCGCGTTCCATGGTTGGTGAAAGCTTGCGAGCCTATGACCGACGCTTGAGCCTGCACCTGATGCTGCAACCGTATTTGGCCATGCAGTTACTCTGTGATCCGTTGCTGCAGGGGCAAGGCATTCTAGGGCGCTGCTTGATGACCTGGCCCACCAGTCTAGCCGGGCAACGTAGCTACCAGGCTGTCGACTTGTCCAAAGACGCTGCCCTCAAGCGCTATCATCATCGCCTTTCGGCTCTGTTTTATCAGCCTTGGTCACTTTCCGCTGACGGAGCCTTGCAACTGTCAAAGCTGAGCCTCAGTCCGCTGGCGCGTCGTCGCTGGATTGATTTGCATGATGCTATCGAAGCTCAACTGGGTGAGTTTGGCGAGCTGGCCAGCGTGCGGCCCAGCGGTTCGAAGGCCGCCGACAACCTTTTGCGCGTCGCCGGCATTTTGGCCGTTGTGGAGGAGAGCAGTGTCGTGGAGGTCGACCATATCCAGCGGGCCTCGGCCTTAGTTGGCTACTACCTCACCGAGATCCAGCGCCTGACCGAGCAGGAGCCGGTGTGCAGGGTAAAAGAAGAGGCGGACCGGCTGTTGCGCTGGCTGCAGGTCAAGGAGTGGACGCGCTTCAGTATTCGAGATCTGAATCGCAACGGTCCCCGCTTTGCCCGCAAGAGCAGTCGTCATGCTGCCAAGCTGTTGGTCGAGTTGATTGATCATCAGTGGCTGATCACCGACGGGCAGACCTTCGAGGTGCGTCATGTTCAATCTTGATGAAGCGTTGCGTAACCATCTGGCTCAGCGCCAAAAGGAGCCGAAAGCGCAGTTTGTCGCCGCTACTGTCGCCACTTTGTCGCCGCCCTCAAAGCCAGGCAGGACAAGGGGTGTCGCCGATGTCGCCGGTGTCGCCACCACCCATAAAGCTATTGCCTCGACGACAGTCATCATTCAGTGGTTGAAAGAAGAGGGCGCGCATCTCTACGTCATCAATAACACGCTGTGTTTTCGCCCGACTGATTGGTCCCAGTTCGCCGTCGTGAGTGCGAACTGGAGAGCCCTTTTGCATGAGCTCGCTGCAGTCGATCAGGAACAGAAAAATGGCTCGCGTCGGTAAGCGAGCGGGGCGCAATTTCGGCTTCGGTCGCCAGCTCAGCTATGCCGGGCCGCAAGCACTGAAAGATCTGTTTGGCGATGGCCATTTTGCGACCGTCAAAGCCCATAGTGATCGCTGGCAGGCGTTCGTGCGTTGGTGTCGATCCGATGAAGGACCGAGGGTCAACGACGCGCGCCAGATAGACCGCGACATCCTCATGCGGTACGCCGTTCACGTGCGGGAGCAGGTTGATCAGGGCAACGTCGGCATTGCCACCGCGCAGAACCGACTGTCCAGCGTGAACCGAACGATGGCCGCGCTGCGCGGTGATCAGTACGTCAAAATCCCCAGTCCGAGCAAGGCGATTGGCTTGCAGCGCTCAGGTGTGCGTAGTGAGGCCCCGCAAGGCCAAGACCGTGTCCAGGTCGAGTTGATCGCACAGGCGTTGTCAGAGCGAGGCCAGCAATCGAGGGTGAGTGCCATTGTGCTCCTTGCTCGGGAGACCGGCATGCGTCTGCGTGAAGCGATCTTGGCGGACTTGCCCCGGCTGCAACGTGAGGCTCGGCAACTGGGCAAGATCAATATCCAGGACGGCACCAAAGGCGGTCGATCAGGCGCATCGGCACCGCGTTGGATTGCGGTCACGGATCAAGTTCGTGGCGCCCTCGACAGGGCCAGCGAGGCTTCACCCAAGGGCAGTCGGAATCTGTTAACACCTGATGAAAGCTACAAAGATTTCCTACAGACAATCGTGCGACCGGCACGGGACATCCTGCATGAACATGGATTGAAAGGCTTTCATGAACTAAGGGCGGCTTACGCCTGTGAGCGCTATGAGCAACTGACCAGCTTCTCCGCGCCCATCAATGGCGGTCGTTGTCATCGAGAGGATCGAGCACTCGATCAGCGTGCACGCCAGCAGATCAGCCACGAATTGGGGCATAACCGCATCGACGTGGTGAGTGCCTACATCGGAGGTCGTCGATGAAGTCCGAGTTCGATATGGCGTTGTTTTTGAGCCCTCTGCTTAAAGGTGCGCATGCCACGCGGCAGCGGCACATCAGGCAAGCAGAAAGGATGCACGAGGCGATTCGTGAACGCTGGGGTTGCGCGACTCCCTGGTCTTGGAGGGAAAAACACGTGAGATGGTTTCTGGAGCACTATTTGCGATGCTCAGCTCCAGCTACCGTCTACTATTACGAGTTAACAACAGCTCTAATTCGTAGGCGGCGTGAAAGTATTAAAGCTGACATTCAGCTCAATTTGGATAAGTGCTCACCAAGCTGTGGCATCCCGCAACCTAAATGGTCGACTTCAAGCTAAGCCTATCAGGAAGCTCTGCGGACGCTCTTCACTGGGCAAGAAGCTAAGAGGCCGTAGTTTTATACGGCTCTGATATTTCCTGTTTCAAGCCCGTCAAGATGATCGGCGTACCACTGCATCATCGTCGTACGTTGCTCCAGGTACTGAGCCTTGTTATAGATCCCTCGGACACCTGTCGGCTTGTGACTGAGCTGGGCTTCAATGTGGTCCGCTGGAAAACCGTGCTCGTTGAGTACGGTGCTTGCAATATGACGGAAGCCATGTCCGGTCTGTCGTCCTTCGTAACCAAGGCGCCTTAGCGCCATCAGAAAAACGGTATCGCTGCGAGGCTTGGTTCGATCACTTCGACCAGGGAACAGCAATGGGTACGCTCCCGTGATTTTCCGTAGTTCAGTAAGAGCGCTTAGTGCCTGCTTGCAGAGTGGTACAAGGTGTTCACGCCCTTTTTTACGGCCTTTGCGTTCAACGGGGATGGTCCAAAGCCGTTTGTCAAAGTCGAACTCAGCCCAGTATGCCTCTCGAAGCTCGCTGGGGCGGACAGCCATGAGAGTAAGCAGTTGGAGGCCAAGCTGGACATCCCTGGCGTGTGGGTATGATCGTATTGCTCTGAGCAGTGCGGGAAGTTCTTCCAGGGAGACATGGGCGTAGTTCTCGACCTTTCCCGATGACAGAAATTTATGAACCCCCTCTAAGGGGTTGTTCATCGCCCTGCCGGTTACGCGAGCCAGGTCGTAGATGTCTTTGCAGTAAGCCCTCACGCGACTCATCTGCTCGAGGATTCCCTGACGTTCGAGCCCTCTCAAAAGCTCCATCCATTCCATCGACATGATGGAGACATAAGGACGTTTTCCGACAAGAGGGAACACGTGGCGTTCCAAGGCTCCAAGGACTCTTTTTGCTGTGCCGCTATCCCAGCCAGCCAAGCGAGACGTATGCCATTCACGAGCCAAGGCTTCAAAGGTTTCGTTTGTTGCTGCTATCTCCGCAGCTTTTCTAGCTTTCTTAGCGGCTATCGGATTTTTGCCTTCTGCTGCATCCGATCTCAATTCGGCAGCTTTTTGCCGAGCAAGGGCGCCGCTGACTTCTGGGTAACCGCCAAGCCCGAGCCACGACCATTTGCCGTCGGGCTTCTTATAGCGCAACTCCCACGATTTCTGCCCGTTAGGCTTTACTCTGAAATACAGCCCCGAGCTGTCTAGCTCACGGTAGGCCCCCGCTTCGGGAGCGAGATTGACTAGTGCGGTATCGGAGAGAGGACGGCGTTTAATATCGCTGCGTTTCATCCGTGTATGCCTCCAGTTCAATTTTTATTGAAGCATACATGGAGGCATACAAGATGTGAAGGATGTAGGTGGATCAGCTTGGACATCCAGATACAAGAAAGCCCGCACGAGGCGGGCTTCTTGAGGTGATTTATAGACATCCTTGGATCTCTATAAATCGGTACTTGGTGGCTACACAGGGACTTGAACCCCGGACCCCAGCATTATGAATGCTATGCTCTAACCAACTGAGCTATGTAGCCAAGTGGCGCGCATTATTCGCGTAGAACGGAAATGCGTCAAGCGTTTTTGTTGAATTTTTATCTACGCTTTCAACTGTTTAACCGAAAAGCGCTGCGACGGCGACGAATGGCGAGGCGGGTGCAGGCTTTATAGCGTTGCAGATCCAAGGGGCGCGCGGGCTTGCTCGCCATAGCGCCGTCCCAGCCTGTACCTCCACCCATTGAACAGCAAGCCTGCTCCTCCATTGGGCTTTCGGTGATTTCCAGAGCGCGTTCTTGGCGATGGTGGTGTACGCACAGGAATCGGTACCAGGCAATGTGGGGGTGATCGCGGGGGGGCTTTGGGCTGCTGGCGATTTTTTTGCCACGCGCGGAAAAGGCCTGGATCGGTTGGGCAGATATCCCTGCCGCCCAACGGTTTCCAGCTAGGCTGGCTTACGGGTGCAGTGGGTTGTGGGTGACGCGCTTGAGTTGTTCACGCGCCCGTGACAAGCGTGAGCGCACCGTGCCAATGGGGATGTCCAGGGCGTCGGCAGTGTCCTGGTAGCTGCCGTCGGTCTCCAGTGAGGCGTACAACGTTTTGCGCATCTCCGCCGGCAGGTGCTTGATGGCGATCAGGGTTTTTTCCAGCCGGCGGTTGATCTCGAACTCCCAATCCAGGTTGTGGTTTTCCTCTTGGCCATGCCACAGCGCTTCATCGAATTCGCAATGCACCGGTTTGGCGTACAGGCGCCGAAAGTGGTTGCGAATCAAGTTCTGGGCGATTCCGCACATCCAGGTGCTGAGGGTGGCCTGGCCGCTGAAGCGGTCCCTGTTGCGCCAGGCTTCCAGGTAGGTGAGTTGCAGAATGTCGTCTGCGTCTTCGGGGTTGAGCACACGCTTGTGGATAAAACGTCGGAGTTTTTTCTGATGGTCGTCCGTCAGGTGGAGCATGAATTGAGGCGAGCCGCTGACAAAGTGAGCTAAAGCACCAATAGGGATATCCATGATTTTTTCCTCAGGGTAGACGCTATCGAAATGGTTTCGACGGAAAGCCCTTTAGCACTGCCTGTGCCAAGCGGAAAAAACACATAACTTATTGATTTATATAAATAAATATTCTGAAATCAGCCTGCTTTGCGCAAGGCTTTGCAAAAAGGCGTTTGAGTCCGTGCCGGTCTTTTCAAAAAGCGGGTCAAGAGGGGTTTCAATGGAACCGTAACGGGATTGTTTGCCACACAAGCACACACTTCCTGTCCTGGCACGCCCATGAAAGTCGAATCCCTCCCTGATGTGCAGAAGCTCCAAGGCCTGGATCAATCCGCCCCTGCTAGCGCCACCCGCCCCCAAACGCCTGCCGTGTCATCAGATGTCGACGCTCTCGCCAACCTCTTCAGTCAGGAAGTGGTGTCTAACAGCAAGGCCCTGAGTCAGCGTTCAATGGGCGTTCGAGTCACCCCGTTGGAGCAACTGTCCCAGCTTTATGACCAGTTGGGGCATCCGGCCCAGGCTACCCTGGCCTCGGTTTCTCGACGTGTCAGGCTGCAATTGCTGCAGCAACCCAGTGTCAGCAAGCTGCTGGAACTCACCGGAAACGATCCGGCGCGTACCTACGTGGTACTCCAGCAGATAACGGCCCAGGCAGAAGCCGAGGTGCGCAAGACCGAAGCGGCATTGGCACGTGATGCCCTGGCCAGGCTGGAGATGCGCTACAAGCGAGAGATCCAGGCCGGCCTGAACATCGCCATGGCCTTGCAGGCGGCCAGTGATGACCCCCAGGAACGCCAGGCGGTGCGCGCGTTGTACTACGCCAGCGTGGTGGTGCGCCAATCCCTGGCGAGCATGATGCAGTCCCTGTTGGGCGTGTACGGCGGAGAGCAGTTCGCGACCGGGCTCAACGTGATGCGCCGCGCTCTGGCGGACGATATCGCGGCCTGTACTTCGTCGGTTCCGACGGCGCAGTTGCGCACGCTGCTGCAGGGGCTGCAAAGCTGTGGTCAATTGAGCGGGGTGTTGTGCAACTGCCAGTCGTTGATCCTGCGCCTGAAGGTCGAACATGACGCCGTGGTGCTGCTGCAGCGCCTGTTGGGGTATGCCGCAAATGGTATCGCCGCCTCTGAAGTCCAGCGCCTGGCGGAGGCATTGGTGGGGGAGGCGTCGAGTGGCAAGTTGGCCTCGCTGAACGCGCTCTACCCGATGCTCAAGGGGTTGCCATCAGTCCTGTGGCGCGATAGCCGTGGGCGCCAGGAAGGCCTGCATAACTTTTTGCTGGTGATGGATGAACTCACCCGCCTGGAACAACTGCCGCCGCGACTTGGCGATGACGCGAGGGCCAAGGAGTGACGGCGCTGACGTCCCTCAACCGCGTGCTGCTCAAGGTGGCCCAGCGTGCCGAAGTGTTGGGTGCGGTGGTGGTCCTGGCCATCGTGTTCATGTTTATCGTGCCGCTGCCCACCTGGCTGGTGGACATCCTGATTGCGCTTAATATCTGTATCGCCTGCCTGTTGATCGTGCTCGCACTGTACCTGCCTGGGCCGTTGGCGTTTTCCTCGTTTCCATCGATTCTGCTCCTGACCACCATGTTTCGCCTGGCGCTGTCGATCGCCACCACACGCCTGATCCTGCTGGAGCAGGACGCGGGCGACATCGTAGAGGCCTTCGGCAATTTCGTGGTCGGCGGCAACCTGGCGGTGGGGCTGGTGATCTTCATGATCCTCACCATCGTCAACTTCCTGGTGATCACCAAGGGCTCGGAACGGGTGGCCGAGGTGGCCGCGCGCTTCAGCCTGGACGCGATGCCCGGTAAGCAAATGTCCATCGACAGTGACCTGCGCGCTGGCCTGATCGATGGCGCGCAGGCCCGTGACAAACGTGAGCAGCTGTCCCGTGAAAGCCAGTTGTTCGGCGCCATGGACGGGGCAATGAAGTTCGTCAAAGGCGATGCGATTGCCGGCTTGGTGATCGTGGTGATCAACCTGCTGGGCGGCTTTTCCACCGGGATGTTCCAGCACGGCATGAGCGCCGCCGATTCCATGGCGCTGTATTCGGTGCTGACCATCGGCGACGGCCTGATCGCGCAGATCCCCGCGCTGCTGATCTCCTTGACTGCCGGCATGATCATCACCCGTGTCGCCCCGGACGGACGCCGGGGCGTGACCAACATGGGCGCCGAAATCGCCCGGCAGATGACCAGCGAACCCAAGAGCTGGATGATCGCGTCGGTGGGCATGCTGGCATTTGCCGCATTGCCGGGGATGCCGACGGTGACGTTCATCGTCATCTCTTTGATGACTGGGGCGCTTGGCTACTACCTGGCGTACGAGCGTAAAAAACAGGAGCAGCAAGAGGGCTCGGATGGCGACGCCATCGCACCGGAGCAAAACGGTGAGGAGGACCTGCGTTCGTTTGACCCGTCGCGGCCCTACCTGCTGCAGTTCCCTGCTGCGCTCAACGGTAGCCGCCTGGCAGTGGAGTTGATGCAAAGCATTCGCCAGACCCGCAATGGGCTTGTCGCCAACCTGGGCTTGACCCTACCCCCCTTTGAAGTCGAGTTTTCTACGGTGCTGGCTGAGGATGAGCTGCGCTTTTGCGTACATGAGGTACCTGTGCTCAGGGCCACTCTGGGGCCGTGGCTGGCGGTGGAATATGCCGCGCTCAGCGAGGTGCCGCATGACGGTGTACGCGGGCAGGTAGCACGGGAAGAAGAGGAGTGGGTGTGGCTGGCAACGGATCATCCGCTGCTCACCGATGAGCATCTGGAGCGGGTCACCGCGCAGAACTTGATCCTGGAGCGCATGGAGCGCGCAATGATGCTCAGCGGGCCCCAGTTTCTTGGGGTACAGGAGAGCAAGTCGGTCCTTAGTTGGCTGGAAATAAGCCAGCCGGAACTGGTGCAGGAGTTGCAACGCATCATGCCGTTGTCGCGCTTTTCGGCGGTGTTGCAGCGCCTTGCCAGTGAAGGCGTACCGCTGCGGGCTGTGCGTTTGATTGTCGAGTCGCTGGTCGAGTACGGCCAGCATGAGCGCGAGCCGGATGCCCTGGCCGACTATGCGCGCATTGCCCTCAAGTCACAGATATTCCATCAGTACAGCGAAGCCGACGGCCTGCATGCCTGGCTGCTGTCGCCCCAGACCGAGAACATCCTGCGTGAGGCGCTGCGTCAGACCCAGACCGGGGTGTTTTTTGCCCTCGACAATGATAGCAGCGCGGTGCTGATCAGCCTGCTCAAGCAAGCCTTCCCCATGCGCTTCAAGCGCAAGCGCGTGTTGCTGGTCGCGCAGGACCTGCGCAGCCCTCTGCGGACCCTATTGTTGGAGGAGTTCAATCATGTGCCGGTGCTGTCCTTCGCCGAGTTGGGGAGTGCCTCGAAGGTCAAGGTGCTGGGGCGTTTCGATCTCGCCGGCGATGGTCAACTGCATGAGGCGGTGGCATGAGGCAGTGGCATGAGGCAGTGGCATGAGTGTGCGCGGTGATGACTGGCCATTTTCAGCAGTTTCGAGGGCCTGACCATGTTTGAGTTGCGCGTACTGAACGGCTTGCACCAAGGGGCCGCGTTGCCGTTATTTGGCGAGCAGTGGTGCATCGGCTCCAATGCGGAGGCCGATCTGGCGCTTTACGACCCGGGTATTGCCGCGCGCCATGCCTGGCTGCGCCAGGTGGAGCAGTGCTGGTGCGTGCAGGCAGAAGAAGGGTTGCTGCACGACGACCAGGGGCAGGTGTTGGCGCAAATTGTTGACCTGGCCCTGGACCGGCCGTTTTCCATCGGCGCCATTCGGTTGTGTGTGTCGCTCACCGATCAGCCGTGGCCTGCGGAACCTGCGCCTGAGTCAAGTGTTGAGGTGTTTGAGGTACCCGCTGAGGCGCGGCCGGAGCTGCGCCTGAGCACCCTGCGCGGGCCTGCGCAAAAACGCGTGATCAGTGGGCTGGTGGTATTCGCGGTGCTGGTTGCTGCCGTGGGCGTGATGAACGCCGGCGATCAGGATGTCCAGGCTTCACTGATGCCTGCGCCCGTGCAGAAAATTGATCTGGCCAGCGTCGCTGAAGTGCGCCAGCAGTTGCTCAAGATGCTGAGCGAGCGCGAGTTGGCGCAACGGATCAGCATGCAGGTGATCAATGGGCAGATCTCACTCAACGGTGACGTGTCATCGGAAGAAATGGCGCTGCTGTCACGCATGCTCGGCCGCTTTGCCGAGCGTTTCGACACCCCCGTGCCGGTCATCAGCCGGGTGAGAGAAGGCAATAGCCAGCCGCCGTTCAAGATTACCCAGATTGTCGGTGGCCCGAATGGTCATGTCGTACTGGAGGGCGGACGCAGGTTGTTCCTGGGGGATGAAGTGGATGGGTTGCGCCTGGTCTCCATTGATAATGCCAAGGTGGTGTTCGATGGCCTGCGTCGCTATGAGGTGCGCTGGTGAGCCAGGACCTGCAGGACCGCCTTGACGCGTGGCAGGCACGCCAAGTCAGTCATCTGGCCAGCTTTGCGCCGGTGGCGGTGCGCGGACGTATCCAGCGCGTCAACGGCATGCTGTTGCAATGCCGGCTGCCTCAGGCGCGCATCGGCGACCTGTGCAAAGTGGATAAATACGGTGATGACAGCATGCTCGCCGAAATCATCGGCTTTGATCACCAGGATGCGGTACTCAGTGCCCTGGGCAACCTCGAAGGCGTGCAAGTGGGCGCCAGCGTGCAGCGCCTGGGCGTGCCGCATCGTGTGCGGGTCGGCCATGAACTACTGGGGCAGGTACTCGATGGTTTCGGTCGGCCGATAGCGGGCGAGGGGCCGGGAGCGTTTGTCGATGATGCCGACACCAAGGACGCGACCACGGTGCTGTGCGAAGCGCCGCTGCCCACTGAGCGCCCGCGTATTCATCAGGCGCTGGCGACGGGCGTGCGCTCGATCGACGGCTTGCTGACATTGGGAGAAGGCCAGCGCGTGGGGCTGTTCGCCGGTGCTGGTTGCGGCAAGACCACCTTGCTCGCCGAGATTGCCCGGAATGTCGAGTGCGATGTGATTGTGTTCGGCCTGATTGGTGAACGGGGCAGGGAGCTGCGCGAGTTCCTTGACCATGAACTCGACGACCAATTGCGGGCCAAGGCGGTACTGGTATGCGCAACGTCCGATCGCTCAAGTATGGAGCGGGCGCGTGCCGCCTTTACCGCCACGGCGCTGGCCGAAGGGTTTCGCCGCAAAGGCCAGCGGGTATTGCTGCTGATCGACTCCCTGACCCGTTTTGCCCGGGCTCAGCGTGAAATCGGTCTGGCTGCGGGTGAACCGTTGGGGCGCGGAGGTTTGCCGCCGTCGGTCTACAGCTTGTTGCCGCGTTTGGTGGAACGCGCTGGCCTGACTCGCGAAGGCGTGATCACGGCGATCTACACCGTGCTGATCGAACAGGACTCCATGAGCGACCCGGTGGCCGATGAAGTGCGCTCGCTGCTCGACGGGCACATCGTACTGTCGCGCAAGCTTGCCGAACGCGGGCACTACCCTGCGGTGGATGTGCTGGCCAGCCTGTCGCGGATTCTGAGCAATGTGGCCGAGCCTTCGCACATACAAGCTGGCACCGCGCTGCGGCGCCTGCTGTCGGCGTACCAGCAGATTGAACTGATGCTCAAGCTGGGGGAATACCAGGCTGGCAACGATGCCCTCACGGACATGGCGGTAGACAGTCGGCAGGCCGTCGATGGCTTCCTGCGCCAGGATTTGCGCGAGCCTTCGCCACTGGCCTCCACCCTCCAAAAACTTTCGGAGCTGACGGCGTATGTCCCTTTCTGAACTGGAGACCCTGCGTCGCCTACGCAGGCATCGCGCCGATCGCGCCGAGCGCGCGTTGCGTGAAGCGAAGCGGCACCAGCGAGCCCTGCAGGCGCACATCGAGCAAGCCGAGGACGCGCTGGAGCAGACACGACAGCAGGAGGCCAGGCAAAGCGCGCAATTACTGAGCGAGCACCAGGGGCAGGTGGTGTCGGTGTGCATGCTCAAATCCTGGACGGCCAAAGAACACACCTTGTCCGCCGACACCCGCCGTGAGGAGGATCGTTTGCAGGGGCTGAATGGGCAGAAGGAGACGCATGTGATTGAAGTGGAACGCGCACAAAAGCAGGTCAGCCAGTGCTTGCGCCAGGTCGAAAAACTCCAGGAGCTTTCTGCTTTGTTGACACAGGAGGTGCTATGACGCAGGTCCCGGCAGGCAAGCCTGAACGCCCCCGCCCATTGCGTGACGAGCGTGAGTCGACGCCAGGCCTCGTATTCCTGTGGGAGCAGGGCCGGCTCTTTGCGAACCTGTGCGCTGGCGAAGGCGGCGGGGAGGGGTTCGGTAGTTCGTTGCACGCCAGGCAGGCATCTGCCGATACGGCGATGGTCGAGGCGTTCGCCGAGCAATTGGTACCGCGCCTCAATGCGGCGTCTCAGTGGCCTTTGCAGGCAGTGTTCTATTTGCCGCGCCTGGGCCGCATCGACGTCAACGTACGGCGAGAGATGGGGGCGCTGCAGATTGAATTGGACCCGGAGGAAGAGCGCACGCGGTCGTGGCTGGGAGATATGCGCCAGCGATGCGAGGACCGATTGAGCGCTGAGTTGAGGCGGCCAGTGCAGGTGTCGGTGACCCTGTCAGGCTGCCTATGATGATTTCGCCTTTGACGCTGCCTGTGGTCGACGGCGCCATCGTTGCCGCCTTGCGACGGCTGGGACGGGGGTTGCGGCTGTCGTATCAGGTGGCGGGCCAGCATGGCGAGCTGTTGCTGGAGCCGGGCCATATGCCCAGCGCGAACGGCTCTTTTGTTTTCGATACCGCCTGTGGGGCGCTGGCGTTCGGTGATCCTGGCCCGGTCCTCAGCTTGCTCGGTGACTGCCCGGTGACATTGGCTGAGCACGGCAATGACCCTGATGCGTGGTTCTGGGCGTTGTTTCAACATCAACTCAGCCCTCAAGTGCAGTCGTTACTGGGGTATCTGCGCTTGCAGGAAAGCGTGCAGCCACACGATTTCAGTTGTCGCCTGACGGTGAGGTTGGGCGAATCCCGAGTGGTGGACCGCCTCTCACTCGCGCCGGATACCTTCCTCGCACTGTGCGATGCGGGCCCGTGGCAATCGCTTGCCCCGTCGTTACCTCATTCGCTGACGCTCTCGGTGTCGGTGCTGCTGGGGCATTCGCAACTGCCTATCAGCCAGGTGAGCAGCGTACGCCCCGGTGACGTACTCATGTTGAAAAACCCGATGTTCAACGCCAACGGTGACGGGCGTTTGCGCGTGGGCCGCCAGGGCTTGCAAGGGCGGCTGGACCATGACACCGGGGTCTTGCGCTTTACTTTTTTTTCTATCGAGGAAATGTGTGTGGATGAGGTTTCAGCAGACCAGAACCAGGGCTACGAGTGGGCCGATCCGTCGCCAGCCACCGATCAAGCGCCTGTGGATATATTCGGGCGTGAGCCATTTGACGAACTGGCGATGGGCTTGAGCGTGCGCTGTGGCACGTTGCAGCTGACCTTGGGTGAGTTGCACCAACTCGCGCCTGGTGCCGTGCTCGGCGTCTCGGGGTACGCGCCGGGCATGGCGGGGCTGTATTACGGCGACCGGCCTATAGGGCATGGGCAACTGGTGGATGTGGATGGTCGCTTGGGCCTGCAATTGTCCCGTGTGATTTTTTCCCGATGAACTTCCAGGGGATCGACCCGCTTCTGCTCGCGCTGTTCCTGGGTGCCCTGTCATTGATGCCGATGTTGTTGATCGTGTGCACCGCGTTCCTGAAGATCGTGATTGTGCTGATGATCACGCGCAACGCGATTGGCGTGCAGCAAGTGCCGCCCAGCATGGCCATCAACGGTATCGCGCTGGCGGCGACGATGTTCATCATGGCGCCGGTGGGTTATGAAATCGCCGAGGCCGTCAAGGTAACGCCGGTGGACTTGAGCAGCGTGCACGCGTTTGAGCAGACCAGTGTCAACGCGATACAGCCCTTGAGGGCTTTTATGATGCGCAACACTGACGCGGACATCCTGACGCATTTGGTCGAAAACACCGCGCGCATGTGGCCCGCGGAAATGGCCCAGGCCGCACGTCGTGACGACCTGATCCTGCTGGTGCCGGCCTACGTACTGTCGCAATTGCAGGCGGGGTTCGAGATCGGGTTTCTGATCTATATCCCGTTTATCGTCATCGACCTGATCGTCTCCAACCTGCTGCTGGCGTTGGGCATGCAAATGGTTTCGCCGATGACCATTTCGCTGCCGCTCAAGCTGCTGCTGTTCGTGCTGGTTTCAGGTTGGTCGCGGTTACTCGACAGCCTGTTCCTGTCCTACCTCTGAGGCGCTTATGGACCCGATCATGCTGTTCAAGCAGGGCATGCTGCTGGTGGTGGTGCTGTCGGCGCCGCCGCTGATCGTCGCGGTGATTGTCGGTGTGCTGACGTCCCTGATACAGGCCCTGATGCAGATACAGGATCAGACGCTGCCTTTCGGCATCAAGCTGGTAGCGGTCGGCATCACCCTGGTGTTGACGGGACGTTGGATTGGCCTGGAGTTGATCCAACTGATCAACCTGACCTTCGACATGGTTGCCCGCTCGGCGCTGAACTGAGGTAACACCTGTGCTGCTTTATCTTGATTACTTGCCCAGCCTGGTGATCGCCATGGCGCGTATCTATCCCTGCGCGATTCTCGTACCGGCGTTTTGCTTTCAGCACATTCGTGGCATGCCGCGACATGTCATTGTGATGGTTGTGGCGTTGATGCCGGCCCCTGGGATTCATGCTGCGTTGGCGGGTGCGGATTATTCGCTGTTGATGATCGGCGCTCTGGTGCTGAAGGAAGCGGTGCTGGGCTTGCTGCTCGGTGTGTTGCTTTCGATGCCATTCTGGTTGTTCGAGTCGGTCGGCGCGTTACTGGACAACCAGCGCGGGGCCTTGACCGGTGGCCAGATCAATCCTTCGCTGGGGCCGGACGCAACGCCCATCGGTCACATGTTCAAGCAACTGGCGATCTTCCTGCTGATGGTAACCCTTGGGCTTGGCGTCCTGACCCAGGTCATTTGGGACAGTTACCTGATCTGGCCTCCCACCGCATGGTGGCCGGTGCCGGCGGTCAATGGCTTTGGCGAGTTCCTGGGGCTGCTGGGCGATACCTTCATGCATATGATGCTGTACGCCGCGCCCTTTATCGCGGTGCTGTTGCTGCTGGAATTCGGGGTAGCGTTGCTCAGTTTATACAGCCCGCAATTGCAAGTGTCATCGCTGGCGATGCCCGTCAAATGCCTGGCTGGGCTGGCGTTCCTGCTCTTGTATATGCCTCTTCTGCAAGACTTGATCGTGGGCAGGATGAGTCTGTTGGGCGACCTTAAGCATTCTCTGGGCTTGATGTTCCAGGGGGCGCAGCCGTGAGTGACTCTGGGGAGAAAAAACACGCCGCGACCCCCAAGAAGCTGCGTGACCAACGTAAGAAAGGCCAGGTTGCTCAAAGCCAGGACGTGGCCAAGCTGCTGGTACTGACGGCCTTGAGTGAAATTGCACTGTTCACCGCCGAAACCAGTATGCAGCGTTTTCAGCAACTACTGGTGTTGCCCATGGCGCGCATGGGGCAACCTTTCGTGCGCGCGCTGGAAGAGGTCTTGTTCGAAGGCTTGCTGGTGTTTTTCTCTTTTGCCCTGCTGATGGTGGGGGTGGCGATCGCGGTCAAATTGATCAGCAGCTGGATGCAGTTCGGTTTCCTCTTTGCCCCGGAAACCTTGAAACTAGATTTCAATCGGCTCAACCCCCTTAACCAGGCCAAGCAGATGTTTTCCGGCCAGTCGGTGATGAACCTGTTGATGGGGTTGGCCAAGGCCGTGCTGCTGACGCTGATTCTGTACGTGGTCATTGGCCCGTCGTTGAGCGCGTTGGTGAGCCTGGCCAGTGGCGACCTGCAAAGTTATGTCTTGGCGCTGATGACGCTGTTTCGACACTTGCTGCACATGTGCCTGGGCTTGCTGCTGGTGCTGGCAATCGTTGACCTGGCGTTGCAAAAGTACTTTTTTGCCAAGCGCATGCGGATGACCCAGGTGGAAGTGGTCAAGGAGTACAAGGATATGGAGGGCGACCCTCACGTCAAGGGCCAGCGCCGTCAGTTGGCCTACGAGTTGGCGAATGAGGAGCCCAAGGTCAAGCTGCCCAAGCTGGAAGAGTCCGACATGCTGGTGGTCAACCCGACGCATTTTGCGGTCGCTTTGTACTATCGCCCTGGCAAGACGCCGCTGCCGCAGCTTGTGGAAAAAGGTACGGACGCCCAGGCCCGCAAACTGATCGACCGATGCAAGTCGGCGGGCATACCCGTGATTCAGTGTGTCTGGTTGGCGCGCACGCTCTACAAGCAGAAGTTGGGGGGCAACATTCCCCGAGAGACGCTGCAGGCCGTTGCTTTGATCTACCGTACTTTGCGTGAACTGGACGATGAGGCCAAGCGAGAGACCCTGGAGTTGCCCGAACTGGACCAGCGTTGAGCCATCGTGTGTTCAACGATTGCAGTGTCGATCCAGGGCTTCAAGTTCTGCGAGCGAGAGCAGGCGGCTGAGGATTTGATCCAGGGGAATATCGGTAGATACCACCGGGTGCCAGAGAATCAGGGCTCCCCCGGCATTCGAAAAGACAAAGCAGCCATCGAACGCCAAGGCCTGTTCGAAGCGGCGTTCCAGCACACGCTGGAACTGGCCGGCCTGTAAGACACGCGGTGCAATTTGCAGGGCCAGGCCGAGCTGTTCCCCGGCTTTCAGCGCACACAGGTGGATGCCTTTTGACAGGTGCAGGTGAGTGGCAGCGCCACTCACCAGGTCATTGAGAAGTACCCGACGATGTTCGGCGTCTGTGGGTATTTCCATAGGGGTCATCGTTCCAGCGAAACCGTCTGGTGATCCGAACGTTCCCCGGAGGGGCCGGGTTGCACACGCATGTGTTCCGGCCACCAGATCACCATCTTGTCGGCGCTCGATTGTGGACGTGAGCATGAGTCACCCCGGCAGGTGGGTGTGCAACCGGCGACAAACAGCACCAGGCTGATCAATGTAAAGCTGGAGAGTCGGCGAGTCATTCTGGTTTCTTTCCGTTAGGTGCGATCAACGAGGGGCGAGAAACGCCAATGTGTTCGTCTTTCACCACAGGGCGCATGGCGATGAACACTTCCGCTTCTTCACCCGGTTTGAGCCAGGCACGCGGCCAGGCGGTCACTGCCAGGGTCTGCGAATTGCTGCACTCTTTCTCATCGATGCGCACATGGCGGTCGTACTGGTTGCGCAGTACCACGACGGCGACGTTGAATTGCGGGCCGACATACCATTGGCTGCGTTCGGTATTGAGTGCGAGCAGGTCACGGGTGGTGCACAAGGTATCCAGGCCCAGTGGCATCGGGGTCGCCTTGAAGGCGTTGGGGACTTGCCCGGTGACGAGTGTGGCCATGGCATGGATCAAGTCGTTGCGCTTGATTTCCGGTGCGTGGGGCGTCATGCGTCGTGCCAGTGGTTTGAGGGCTGTTTGCAGTTCCAACTGATCGGCCTGGGGCAAGTAGCGCGAAGGGTCGGCCTGGTCGCCAATGACCCTGGGCGTGATGATGAACAGGCGCTCGCGTCGATTGTTTTTGCGTTCAGTGGACGAAAACAGCGCCTTGCCCAGCAACGGGATATCACCCAGCAGGGGAATCTTGTTGAGCTGGTCAGTGTTATCCGTGACGTGGAAGCCGCCCACCACCAGCGAGCGTTTTTCGGCCATGACCGCTTGGGTGCTGACCGCACCCTTGCGCACATCGGGCCCGATGCGGTTGGGGTTGGATTCGTCGAAATTGCCGTCTTCGATATCGACCGCCAAGTGGATCTGATGGCTCCCGCGCGAAGTGATTACCCGTGGGACCACCTGGAAGCTGGTTCCCACGGTGATCGGCAGGATGGTTGCCACTTCGGAGCCGGCCGTGAGGTACTGCGTACGGTTGAAGTCGATCACTGCCGGTTGGTTTTCCAGGGTCAATACAGATGGGTTCGACACCAGGGTCGCCAGGCCACGCCGCTCCAGGGCCCTGACAGCGGCAAAGAATCCATCCCGGTTATTGATCGCCAATTGCGACGAGGTGCCTGGGGCGATGTTGTTCACGCCGCCCTGGAAATTGCCATTGCGAAACCCCCAGTTCACGCCGAGCTCACGCATCTGCGTGCGTTCGATGTCGAGGATGATCGCGTCGATTTCCACCAACTTGCGCGCGACGTCCAACTGGGTGATCAGGTCGCGGTACATCGCGTGGCGTTCCGGCAAGTCGTAGATCATCACGGCGTTGTTGCGCACATCGGCTTCGACGCGAATTCGCCCGGGCGAGACCCGTGCGCGTGGGGTCAGGGACATGCCCGAGTCGGCGGTCGCCTGGCTCGTCGGTGGGGCGAGCATCTGGCCCAATAGAGGGTTGCCGAGCCGAGGAAAGCCCTGGGCCAGGGGCGATATTACAGGGGCGCCTGACGCGGCTGAGGGGCGCTGGGTAACCTGCGCGGCAGCTGAGGGGGAGCGAGGTTCAAGCAAACCCTGCAGCATGCTGGCAATACCGGGGATGAGCATTTTCTCGCCGCGATAATCGATCTGGCGGTCTGCCGCATTGGCGAATTTCAGCGGGTAGGTCAGCACGCTCTGTTTTTCGTCGGTAGAACGGCGCTGGCTGCTGAATTGTTTGATCTGTTCTATGTAGCGCTTGGGGCCGGACACCAGCACCACGCCGTCCTCGGGCAATTCGCCCCAGCCGAAACGGCTATCGAGAAGGCCGATATCGGTGAGTGCCTGCTTCAGGTCGGCCACGGTTTCGCTCGACACTTCCAGGCGCGCGGACTCCTGCTGGTCCAGGGTGCTGATGTAGAGGGTGTTGTTGTACAAGTACCACTGGAAGCGGTGTTCAGTCCCCAGGCGGTCGAGCAGTGACTGCGGGGTATTCGCGCGAATCTTGCCGTTGACGTTGCCTTCCAGCAGGCCTTCGATCTGCAATTGCGTGCCAAACGTCTGGGCGAAATCATCGAGTACTTCGCGCAAGGGTTTGTGCTCGGCCTCGTAGGCGTAGGCGGTGTTTTTCCACTCTGGGGGGATGGCGGCAAGGCTGCTGTGCAGCGGCGCCAGCAAGAAGGGCAGGGCCAGCAGGCAACGCCACTGAGTGGGTTTTACGGCTGCAACGGGCGAGCATGAGCGCAAGCGGGGGTGCTTGTGGATCTTGTTAGGCATGGCAGGTTCTCGGTTTCAGTACGGCAACTTACGTAGCGAAAGGGACCTGGACGGGGGGCCAGGCCTTGCCAGGCGCGCGACTACGCTGCGCCAGGTGTCGCGTTGGTTGAAAAGCGCTTCAAGGGATTTCAACAGGTGCTCCTGACTGCAATCCCGAGGCAGGCCTTGCAGCAGCCAGAGGTGGCCGGTTGCGGGAGCCAGGGCCAGGGCGCCCTGGAAATGCGCGAGACTGGACTGACCGAGACGATGCCAAGACTGCAACGAGTAATGTTCGAGGCGTGAATGCGTCAGTTGAACGCCCAGAAGTACGCGGTGTTCAGAGCATTGCACGCTGACTTCATCGTCCTGTTCAAACAGCAGCACATGCTGTTCGCGGCCAGCCAAACAGTCAGCCAGTTTTTGCTGGCAACTACTGGATACCATTGATGACGGCTTTTATCGTGTCGTGCTTGTAGCTGAGATAGCCTGAGCTTGTGGCAAAACTGGACACCAGGTTCGACTTCACCTCGATCATCTGTTCAAAAAGCCGTTGAGCCTCTTCACCGCCTTCGCTGTTATCAACATCGGCGCTGATTTGACTGAGCTGCTTTTCGGCCTGGGCCTGCTGCCGGTAGTGCCTTATGAGTAAACGGTCATCAAACGTCATCGGGGTTTCTCCTCGTTGGGGCTACCCCTGAGTGGCAGCCGATTTGTGACAAGTTCCATCCACCGATTTATTTGTTTTAAAAAACAACCCGCCCTCGCCAAGTCGTATCGTTACTTGATATTGGCCTTGGTGGAGGGCGTCACCAGGTTGTCCAGGGTATCGGTCCAATTGATGTGAAACCCACCGTCTTCTGTTTCCAGGACCAGCGATTGGGCGGCGAGCGTGCTTTCGACTCGAAGCGTCCAAGGCACACCGCAATGGCGGCTGAGCCACTGTTCGACAGGCTCGCGGTCCAGTGGATTGCACAGCAAGCTCGCCTTGATCGGCGGCAACTGGGCGTCCAGCAGCTTGTTGAGCAGCGCGGTGAGGCGTTGAGCGGGTAGGGTTTCTTCCAGGAAACTTCGGATCGCTGTGTTTATGACTGACGTCGCGACCTGCTCCAGCTTTTCGTACATCGCCTGGCGTTCCGATTCCCAACGATGCAGTTGGGCGTTGGCGCGCTGCCAGAACTCATGTCCAGCGCTTTCCAGTATTTTTTCGCACTCTGCCTGTGCTTGGCAGGTGAGTGCCTGTGCGTGGGCTTCTGCCTGTTCGATCAATTGACGGGCCTGCGCATAGTCAGCCAGCATTTCTCTGGGAATCAGCGCCGTGGGCAGGTTGGGCGTGAGGGTGTGCAGCTCAATCGTGTGGGCGCAAAACATGGCGGGAGTTCTCGCGTGGGGCGTGCGGGGCATCATCGAAGGGAGCAGAGGTGGCGCGCCAGAGAGCGGCTTGCCACAGGGTGTCCAACCGGCCTTGACTATCCATCAGCTTGGGCTGCCGCTCGACTTCAAGTACCCGTGGGCGGGCGAAGCTCAAGCGCAATCGTCGCCAGATGGCGGGGGCCACCCATGCCCGCAGGTAGTGCAAAGGGTCTTCGATGTTCATCTGTGTCGGGTCGGGTGCCAGTGCCTTGGCCAGGCGCTGGCACCAGAGAAGTTGCTCCTGGTTCAAGCGGCTGTCGTTGGGCGCGTTGTAGACCTCATTGACCAACACCAAGACGAGGTCTCGTTGGGGGGCGCTGGCGAGGACCAGTTGCAGCAAGGCGGGCGAAGGGGGAGGGGGGAGCTCGGGTTCGATGTCGAACAGGAGGCTCATCCTGCCATGATGACTGCGTGAAAGCGCCTCTGTTTGTTCAACGCCCGCATGAGTACGCCAATCCGGGTGGGCATGTTTCCAAGGCGAAGCCCACCATCGTACCCAGGCCAGATCCTCACTCATGGGCGTGATCGATTGCCGGTTTTGAGGTGGGAGCATGCATTGTCCTGCGCCGCCAGATCACCCATCCAGCGCCTGCCAGTACCAGGGCGACAAGAGGGGCGGTAACGCTGGTACGCCAGAACCCGAGGTCTTGTTCCGGCACCAGGAAGGGGCCGAGATAGGTCAGCTGTTGCTGCTCCTGATAGGCTGCCGCCGGTACGAAAACGACGGTCAGTTTTTGCGTATTGTCGATGGCTGACGTCATGCCGGGGATGCTGCTGGCCACCATCCTGCGTACCCTGGGGCGAATATTGTCGGGGTCCAGCCGAGGGTCATGCTTGATGAAAACGGAGGCGGATGCCGGTTGCACCGGTTCGCCGGGCGCCACCCGCTCCGGCAGCACCACATGGACGCGCGCAACGATGACACCGTCTATGTTCGATAAGGTCGCCTCCAGCTCCTGGGACAGCGCATAGATGTAGCGGGCGCGCTCTTCCAACGGGGTGGAGATGACACCTTCCTTGCGAAAGATATCCCCCAATGTCGAGCGGGTCACTTTAGGCAGGCCAACGGCTTCAAGCGTGCGGACCGCTCGGCTGATGTCATTTGCCCTGACACGAACGATGACTCCGTCTTTTGCCGGGACTTTCTGGGCACGGATCTGTTTGTCTGCCAACTCCGCAATGACTTCGTTGGCTTCCTGCTCGGATAATTGGCGATGAAGCTCTACGCTTTCACCGCAGCCCGCTAGCAGCAACACCGATGAAAAAAACAACGTAGTGGTTAGACGGCGGGACATACACCTACCCCATGCTGGCGACTTTATCGACGCCTTTTACGATTGCGCCGAGTACCTTGACGCCTGCCACCACGTTAACGTGCGATTCGGAAAGCGACTGGGCGAACTCATGTGCGTCCTTGGTTTTCTTGTTCAGGCTCATGTCCCGAAACCCCTTGGACACTCGTTTCGATAACGTCGCAGACTCAGCAGGCCCCAAGGTCAAGGGGAGGCCCATACCCGTGGGCGCGGTACCTTTGCCTGGCCGCTCGGAGAGGTTCAGTTGCGCGGTGAAAAAATTGCTGTCGGACGTCCCGTCGAGCGCAGCCGGCGTTTCAGCCTGAGTGATGGTGTTCCCGTTTCCCGGGCCCCCTGCGTTGTTGGTGTACATATGAACCTCCAGCGAGCGCGTCGATTGTTGCATCTGTTGGGCAGTGGAGACCTCCTCTGCCGGATGGGCAAAGGAGGTCGGTTCTTACTTAGGCGAATCTCAACGATTTTACGCGGCCCGCTTTTGCTGTAGTCAGTTCTTGCTCAGCGGTTTTTGCAGCCTCTTCGACAACTTTCTTTTCTTTGTCGGCGTTGATTCGGTCCAGTTGTGCTTGAGCGCCAGCGCTCACTCCACCGGTAGGTATTGAGGACATAAGAGTTACCTTCGTATATGTCTGGATTGAAGTGTCGACAACGCTTGTTCGCTGTCTTTAGTGTGCTGAGCAACAGTGCAGTTGCTCATTGGTTAGGTGGTCAGCGACAAGAAGAACGTTCCGGTATATAAATAAGTTATTTGTTTTTAATTGTTTCTTGTGAGGCCGGGGTTTATGCGCTTCGCGATGAGCGATCAAGTGTTAATGCGATGTCGATGGATTCATATTCAATATGCTTTTTGTTATTGTTTGTTTCGTAGCAAGGGCGCTCTGGTGGTTTGTTGCAGCACTTTGCATTGTCAGGAGGGGCATCGTTTTCCGGGGGGCGTTTGATGTTGGTGATTAAACTCATAAAGTTGCTGATCAGGGTTAAGCACATGAAGTTTTCCTGTTGTGGTGTGAGTTAAGGCGCTCTAGAGGCTCACACGTATGTGGGAAATGCCTTCTGCCTCGTTCCAGGCACCCTACGCCAGTGATATTTCGAGTTGCTTCATCCGGTAGTAGAGCGTGCGTTTGGCGACACCGAGTTCTGCTGCAACGTTGTCGACACTGCGTGCGTGACGGCGCAACGATTCCTCTATCAAGGCTTTTTCAATTTGCTGCAACCTTGCCTTCAGGTTTATTGGCGTGCTCTGTCGATTGGCCAACGAGGAGGAGAGCGGGGGCAGGCCCAATACGAATCGCTTGGCGGTCGAGCGCAACTCACGCACGTTACCCAGCCACGGGTGGCACAGTAACTGTTGCAACAACGCGGGGGGTGGAGGTGTTGCGGAACACTTAAAGTAGTCGGCCTCCTGCTCGATCATGTCCATGAACAAGGGGATGATGTGTTCACGTCTGTCACGCAGTGGGGGCAGGTGGATGTTGACGACATTCAGACGGAAATACAGGTCACGTCTGAAGGTGCCTTGCTCCACCATTTCATGCAATGCGTGCTGGGCCGAGGCAATGACGCGCATATCGACCTGGATGGATCGGGTCGATCCAAGGCGCTCGACGCCACGAGATTCCAGTACCCGTAACAGCTTGGCCTGTAACGAGAGTGGCATGCTATCGATCTCATCCAGATACAAGGTGCCCAAGTGGGCGGCTTCTACAAAGCCGGCGCGGGATTGCAATGCGCCGGTATAGGCGCCGCTGTTGACCCCGAATAGTTGGCTTTCGGCAAGGGTTTCCGGGATGGCAGCACAATTGACCGCGACGAAGTTACCCTTGCGCCGCGATAAACAGTGAATGCGTTGTGCCAGGGTGTCCTTGCCAGTGCCGGTTTCTCCAAGAAGCAAAATGTCGATGTTAAGAGGGGCGGTATTGTTGATGGTGGTTTCGATGATGGGGCAGTCGGTGAAAGGTATATCAGTCATAAGTTCATACTGATTGAGGGCCGACATAGTGCGAGTGCTCCAATGCAGTTGTCGCTTTGTTGAAGTTTAAGTTGGCGGTGGGCGCTCGCAAGTAAACCGGAAAACAGCAGCATTGTCATCGTGTTTTCGAACTGAGTTAGCCTTTTTGGAATGTGAGATGTAGAAGATTTTTAATGTGCGAATTCTATTTGGAGCAGGCGGGAATTGTGGTGTAAGAGAAATCTTAAATATGCTTTGAATGGTTTTAAAGTGTGCATTTTTTTGAGGGCAGGCTGGAAATTGGCCACTGACGATATCTTTGTTAAAGATGCAGGGGAAGGCCGGGGTGACAAATAGAACGCCCACAAAAAAGCCGATGCAGTGCATCGGCTTTTTATTGAAGCGGTAACGCTTACACGTTGAAACGGAAGTGCATTACATCGCCATCTTTAACGATGTATTCCTTACCTTCCAAACGCCACTTACCGGCTTCCTTGGCACCGGCTTCCCCCTTGAACTGGATGAAGTCGTTGTAGGCAATCACTTCGGCGCGGATAAAGCCCTTTTCGAAGTCGGTGTGGATCACGCCGGCAGCCTGTGGTGCGGTAGCACCCACTTTGACGGTCCAGGCGCGGACTTCTTCGACACCGGCAGTGAAGTAGGTCTGCAGGTTGAGCATTTCGTAACCGGCACGGATCACGCGGTTGAGGCCAGGCTCTTCCAGGCCCAGGGCCTCGAGGAACATGTCCTTCTCTTCGCCGTCATCGAGCTCGGCGATTTCCGCTTCGATCTTGTTGCATACCGGCACCACGATCGCGCCTTCTTCGTCGGCAATGGCCTTGACCACGTCGAGCAGCGGGTTGTTTTCGAAGCCATCTTCGGCGACGTTGGCGATGTACATCACCGGCTTGGTGGTCAGCAGGTGGAAGCCCTTGACCACGGCCTTCTCGTCAGCGCCCATGCTCTTCATCAAGCTGCGTGCCGGCTTGCCCAGGGTGAAGTGTGCGATCAGCTGCTCCAGCAGGCCTTTCTGGACCACTGCGTCCTTGTCGCCGCCCTTGGCGTTGCGCGCGACTTTCTGCAATTGCTTCTCGCAGCTGTCGAGGTCGGCGAAGATCAGTTCCAGGTCGATGATCTCGATGTCGCGTTTCGGGTCGACGCTGTTGGAGACGTGAATCACGTTCTCGTCTTCAAAGCAGCGGACCACGTGGGCGATGGCATCGGTTTCACGGATGTTGGCCAGGAACTTGTTACCCAGGCCTTCACCTTTCGACGCACCGGCCACCAGGCCGGCGATGTCGACGAATTCCATGGTGGTCGGCAGGATGCGCTTGGGATTGACGATGAGCGCCAGTGCTTCCAGGCGCGGATCGGGCATCGGTACGATACCGCTGTTGGGTTCGATGGTGCAGAAGGGGAAGTTCTCCGCCGCAATACCGGACTTGGTCAAAGCGTTGAACAAGGTGGATTTGCCGACGTTGGGCAGGCCGACGATGCCGCAATTGAATCCCATGGTGTTTCCCCTCGGTAAGAGTCAGGCCTTCTGGCTGTGCAGGTTTTTCATCGCGCGGTTCCATTCACCGGCGAAGATATCCGGCAGCACGCCGAGGGCAAAATCGATGCTGGCATCGAGTTTTTCCTGTTCGGCGCGTGGCGCACGACCCAGGACGAAATTTGAAACCATACTGGCAACGCCTGGGTGGCCAATGCCGAGCCGCAGACGGTAAAAATTATTCTGATTGCCCAACTGCGCGATGATGTCGCGCAGGCCATTGTGCCCGCCATGCCCGCCGCCCAGTTTGAGTTTGGCAACGCCGGGTGGCAGGTCCAGTTCGTCATGGGCCACCAGGATTTCCTCGGGTTTGATCCGGAAGAAGCCCGCAAGCGCCGCGACAGCCTGGCCGCTGCGGTTCATGTAGGTGGTGGGAATCAGCAGACGAACATCCTGACCCTGATGCGAGAAGCGTCCGGTCAGGCCGAAATATTTGCGATCGGCCACCAGGTTTACACCTTGGGCGTGGGCGATACGCTCAACAAAAAGGGCCCCCGCGTTATGCCGGGTCTGTTCGTATTCGGCGCCTGGATTTCCCAGGCCAACGATCAGTTTAATGGCAGTCACGACAGGGGCCCTTCCTTTGGAGTTGTGGATAACATCGCCGCAACCGGTGTGCGGCGAAAGTGGACAACAAAAGATCATTTACTCAAGAGTAAACGCCGCGTTATCGCCCGCTTTCTCGCTACGTTTCGGTCCGCGATGTTTCCTCAAGCTCCGGCAATACAGAGTGAATTACTCTGCAGCGCCTTCTTCAGCTTCTGGTGCAACGCGTGGAGCGTGAACGTTTGCAACAGCTTTGTCATCACCGTGAGCCAGTGCAACAAACTCAACGCCTTTAGGGGCTTTGAGGTCGGACAGGTGAATGATGTCGCCGATTTCCAGAGCCGACAGGTCGACTTCGATGAACTCAGGCAGGTCTTTCGGCAGGCAGGTCACTTCGATCTCGGCAACAACGTGCGAAACTTCGCCGCCTTTCTTGACCGGAGCGTCTTCACCAACAAAGTGTACAGGCACGATAGCGGTCAGTTTCTGGCCGGCTACGACGCGTACGAAGTCAGCGTGCAGCACGTGACCTTTAGCTGGGTGACGTTGCAGGGCCTTGATGATGACGTTCTGCTTGGTGCCACCAACGTTCAGCTCGATGATGTGGCTGTAGGCCGCATCGTTTTCCAGCAGTTTGGCAATTTCTTTGGCCAGCATGCTGATGGACTCAGGGGCTTTTTCGCCACCGTAGACGACAGCTGGAACCAGGCTTGCGAGACGACGCAGGCGGCGGCTCGCACCTTTCCCCAGGTCGGAACGCACTTCAGCATTCAGGGTAAAATCGTTCATGTTGTATCTCCAAAATAACCACATTCGCCCCAGCGTTTGCGACCAGCGCTAAAGGCGATATGGGCAAAAAAGCCCCGCCCCAACAGTATGCTGGGGCGGGGCGCTTTTCGTCAGTGAGGTGTTCCGTTGGTTTGACCCTTAACGGAACATCGCGCTGATCGATTCTTCGTTGCTGATACGGCGAACCGCCTCGGCAACTACCGGTGCGATATCCAGTTGACGGATACGCGAACAGGCTTGAGCAGCTGCGGACAACGGGATGGTGTTGGTCACCACCAGTTCGTCCAGCATTGAGTTTTCGATGTTCTCGATCGCTCGGCCCGACAGCACAGGGTGTGTGCAGTAGGCGAAGACTTTAGCCGCACCGTGCTCTTTCAAGGCTTTGGCCGCGTGGCACAGGGTGCCGGCGGTGTCGACCATGTCATCGACCAGAATACAGGTACGCCCTTCGACATCACCGATGATATGCATCACTTCAGAGTGATTGGCTTTCTCGCGGCGTTTGTCGATGATCCCGAGGTCCACGCCCAGGGATTTGGCAACAGCCCGTGCACGCACGACGCCACCAATGTCCGGGGACACGATCATCAGGTTTTCAAAGCGCTGGTCTTCGATGTCATCCACCAATACTGGGGAGCCGTAGATGTTATCTACCGGGATATCGAAGAACCCCTGGATTTGGTCAGCGTGTAGGTCAACCGTGAGGACACGGTCGATACCTACCACGGTGAGCATGTCAGCCACGACTTTCGCGCTGATAGCCACACGTGCGGAACGCGGACGGCGATCCTGACGGGCATAACCAAAGTAAGGGATTACAGCTGTGATTCGAGTCGCTGAGGAGCGGCGGAAGGCATCAGCCATCACGACGAGTTCCATCAGGTTATCGTTGGTCGGAGCGCAAGTCGGCTGAATAATGAAGACGTCTTTACCGCGAACGTTTTCATTGATCTCGGCGGTAATTTCGCCGTCGGAAAACTTACCGACAGAGATGTCACCGAGAGGGATATGCAGCTGACGTACGACACGTCGAGCCAGATCGGGGTTGGCGTTCCCCGTAAAGACCATCATCTTGGACACGCGCAGTACCTAGAGGCTGAGGGTAACCTGGATGAGTATAGGAAAATGGCAGGGGCGGCTGGATTCGAACCAACGCATGGCAGGATCAAAACCTGCTGCCTTACCGCTTGGCGACGCCCCTGTATCTGTTGCAACGAGTACCCAGTACTCGATTCCTTTTAGAGCAGACTTTGCAGCTTGCGATGCAACATCGAAACGTTGCTTCCCTTTGCTACAAACCCTGTAAGGGTCTCTGTAAGAAGGGCCGAGACTTTATCAGCTTCAGCTTTGCTTGGGAAGCCCCCAAACACACAACTTCCAGTGCCGGTTAATTTTGCTTCGGTAAATTTACCTAACAAATTCAAAGCGTTACGTACCTCTGGATAACGCCTTGCTACAACCGGTAAGCAGTCATTTCGACTGTTTCCCTTGGGAACGGGGCGCACTTTAATGGGAGGAGAGTTACGTGTCAACAGTGGATCTGAAAAAATTTCTGCTGTACTTACAGATACTTGCGGGACAAGCACGACGTACCACGGCTCTTCGGGGTATTCGGGGGTGAGTTTCTCCCCCACGCCCTCGGCAAAAGCGGCGTGCCCGCGCACGAAAACCGGGACGTCGGCGCCCAGTGTCAGGCCCAGCGCAGCCAGGCGATCGAGGTCCCAGCCCAGCTGCCACAGGTGATTCAAACCCAGCAGTGTGGTCGCCGCATTCGAGCTGCCGCCACCGATGCCGCCACCCATGGGCAGGATCTTGTCGATCCAGATATCGATGCCGAGGGCGCAGCCAGATTGTTCCTGAAGTTTTTTCGCCGCCTTCACGATCAGGTTGCTGTCGTGAGGCACGCCTTCGAATTCGGTATGCAGATGAATCACGCCGTCGTCGCGCAAGGCGAAGGTCAGTTCGTCGCCGTAGTCGAGAAATTGAAACAGCGTCTGCAACTCGTGATAGCCATCTTCACGGCGACCGAGGATGTGCAGCATCAGGTTGAGTTTGGCCGGGGAGGGCAGGGTCAGTTTCTGTGCTGTCACGTTATTGCCCCAGTTTGCGCGGTTGCCAGTCCTTGATCACCAGCGTGACGTCAAGGTCGGGGCCGTGCAGCTTGATGCGCTCTGGCAGCCAGTAGCCGTTCTGTTGCACGTAGCTCAAATATTCGACGTGCCAGCCATCCTGTTCCAGGGTGCCCAGGCGGCTGTCGCCATCAAGGCTCAGGCGGCTCTTGCTGTCGGGTGCCGGCAAGCCGCGTACCCACCACACCAAGTGCGAGACGGGCAGCTTCCAACCGATCTGTTGTTCCAGCAGATCTTCCGGCGAAGTCGCTTCATAACGGCCCTGGTTGGCCACTTCGAGGCTGACTTGCCCCGGTCGACCCGTCAGGCGGGCCGCGCCACGCCCCAGCGGGCCGGATAGGCGAATATCGTAGTAGTCCTGGCGTTGCAGCCAGAACAGGGTACCGCTGCCCGAATCTTTCGGTGCCCGCACCCCGACCTTGCCTTCGATCTGCCAGCCATCGATGCTGCTGAGCTGATCCTTGTGTTGCTTCCATTGCGCCGGGTTGCCCTGGCCCTCAACGGATTCACGGGCGCCGAAGCCTGCGCAACCGGCGAGCAGGGCGATGAAGCTGAAAACGATAACGTGGCGCAAGAACATAAGCTTAAAGGGTCTCGGATCCGGTCAGGCGTTTGATGGTGCCGCGCAGAATGGCGCTTTCGGGTTGTTCCTTGAGGAACTTTGCCCAGATTTGTCGAGCTTCGCGCTGCTTGCCATTGGCCCACAGCACTTCACCCAGGTGTGCGGCGACTTCCTGGTCGGGGAAGCGTTCCAGTGCCTGGCGCAGCAGGCGCTCGGCTTCGTCCAGGTTGCCCAGGCGGTAGTTCACCCAGCCCAGGCTGTCGAGCACGGCCGGGTCTTCCGGGTTCAGCTTGTGGGCTTGTTCGATCAGCACCTTGGCTTCGGCGTAGCGTGTGGTGCGGTCGGACAAGGTGTAGCCCAGGGCGTTCAGGGCCATGGCGTTGTCCGGGTCGCGCTTGATGATCAGGCGCAGGTCTTTTTCCATCTGCGCCAGGTCATCGCGTTTTTCCGCCTGCATGGCGCGCGTGTACAGCAGGTTCAGGTCGTCCGGGTATTGCAGCAAGGCTTGTTGCAACACCTTCCAGGCGCGCTCGCCCTGATTGTTGGCCGACAGTGTCTCGGCCTGGATCAGGTACAGCTGGATCGCGTAGTCCGGTTCGGCCTCGCGGGCAGCCGCGAGGCGTTTTTCCGCCTCATCCGCGCGCCCGTTGCTCATCAGGATATCGGCCTGGCGCAATTGCGCGGGCAGGTAATCGTTGCCGGGGCCGACCTGGGCGTATTCGAGCAAGGCGGCCTGCGGGTCGTTGCGCTCTTCAGCGATGCGGCCCAGGTTCAGGTGCGCCGAGTCCACATGGCTTTCGCGGGCAATCAGGTCTTCCAGGTAGCCCTTGGCCTCATCCCAGGCCTTGGCTTCCAGGCACACCAGTGCCAGGGAATAGCGCAGTTCGTCGTCGTCCGGGTATTGCTGGACCAGGTTGGCGAACTGCACCTTGGCGTCCTCCATACGGTCCTGCTCGACCAGCGTGCGCGCGTAAGTCAGGCGCAGGCGTTTGTCTTCCGGGTACTTCTTGATGCTTTTTTCCAGCAGCGGAATCGCTTCCTTGCCGCGATTGAGGTTCTGCAGCAAACGTGCGCGCAGCAGGATCGGGGCGATCTCGCCGTCTTCCGGCGGGTTCTTCTCCAGCAGTGTCAGGGCTGCTTCGGGCTCGTTGTCCTGTTGCAGCAGCAAGGCTTTGCCGAACACCAGTTGGCTGTTCTTCGGGTGTTTTTGCAGGAGGCGGTCGAAACTCTTCATCAACCCGTTGCGCGTGTCCTGATCGGTGTCGGCTGCCGACAGCGCCAGGAAGTCGAAATGGGTGTCGCCCTTGCCCTGCAAGACTTTTTCCATATAGACCATGGAATCGTCATAGCGCCCCGCGCGCGCCAATTGAATGGCCGCCGCCCGCTGGGCTTCCAGGTCGTCCGGTGCGTTTTTCGCCCAGATCAGTGAGGTGTCCAGCGCCGCCTGGTCTGCCCCCAGGTACTCGGCGATGCGAAACGCGCGCTCGGAGATCCCTGGGTCCTGGGTGTTGATGGCCTGGGTCACGTAGTTATCCAGTGCAATATCGAAACGATTGCGCTGGCCGGCCAGTTCTGCGGTCAGCAGGCTGTACACCGTTTCTTCACTGAACGAGGAATAAACCTTGGGCTTTTCAGGGGCGGGGGTGCTGTCCTCCACCGGCGGTGTACCGTCCGGCGACACGGGTGCCATGGCCTGGCAGCCGCTGAGGAAGACAAAAGCAAGGAGCAACGCGGAGGATCTATTCATATAGGAAGAGGACGACTAACCTGCGGTCGGATCATCATGACACAAGCCTTCGGCCAAACATAACCGGGGCGCTCTTAATGCGTGTATTGCTGTCCCTGTAGGAGCGGCCTCGCTCCCGCAGTGACGTATTTATAGGCACAAGGTATAGGGACAATAGACGACGGTGGTTGTTCTGAATCTTTCGAAGTAGGACAATTGCCGGCTTCCCGACATCATCAGCGATATTGAATGGCCTTCCTCGCACTCGGTATTAACCACAAGACTGCCTCTGTAGACGTGCGCGAGCGCGTGGCGTTTACGCCAGAGCAGCTGGTTGAGGCGTTGCAGCAGCTCTGCCGTCTCACCGACAGCCGCGAAGCTGCGATCCTTTCGACCTGCAATCGCAGTGAGCTTTATATAGAGCAGGAACATCTCAGCGCGGATGTCGTGCTGCGTTGGCTGGCCGATTACCACCATTTGGACTTCAATGACCTGCGCGCCAGCGCGTATGTGCATGAAGACGATGCGGCAGTTCGTCACATGATGCGCGTCGCTTCCGGCCTCGATTCGCTGGTGTTGGGCGAGCCGCAGATCCTCGGCCAGATGAAATCCGCCTACGCCGTGGCCCGTGAGGCCGGCACCGTGGGGCCGTTGCTGGGGCGCCTGTTCCAGGCCACCTTCAATTCCGCCAAGCAGGTGCGCACCGACACCGCCATCGGTGAAAACCCGGTGTCCGTGGCTTTTGCCGCCGTCAGCCTGGCCAAACAGATTTTCAGCGACTTGCAGCGCAGCCAGGCCCTGCTGATTGGCGCCGGCGAGACCATCACCCTGGTCGCCCGCCATCTGCACGACCTGGGTGTGAAGCGTATCGTGGTCGCCAACCGCACCCTGGAGCGCGCGAGCATCCTCGCCGAGCAGTTTGGCGCCCATGCCGTGTTGTTGTCGGATATCCCGGCCGAGCTGGTGCGCAGTGATATCGTCATCAGCTCCACCGCCAGCCAATTGCCGATCCTCGGCAAAGGCGCGGTCGAGAGCGCGTTGAAGCTGCGCAAGCACAAGCCGATCTTCATGGTGGATATCGCCGTGCCCCGGGATATCGAACCCGAAGTCGGCGAGTTGGACGACGTTTACCTCTACAGCGTTGACGACCTGCACGAAGTGGTTGCCGAAAACCTCAAGAGTCGCCAGGGCGCTGCCCAGGCGGCCGAGGAAATGGTCAGCGTCGGTGCCGAAGACTTCATGGTGCGCCTGCGTGAACTGGCGGCGGTGGATGTGCTCAAGGCGTATCGTCAGCAAGGCGAGCGCCTGCGTGATGAAGAATTGACCAAGGCCCAGCGTTTATTGGCCAATGGCAGCAGCGCCGAAGACGTGCTGATGCAACTGGCCCGTGGCCTGACCAACAAGCTGCTCCACGCGCCGAGCGTACAGCTTAAGAAATTGACTGCCGAAGGCCGCCTCGATGCGCTGGCCATGGCCCAGGAACTCTTTGCCCTCGGTGAGGGCGCGTCAGATAGCTCTTCGGATAAAAAACCGCAATGAAAGCGTCACTGCTCAATAAACTGGACGTGCTCCAGGACCGTTTCGAAGAACTGACCGCCTTGCTCGGCGATGGCGAGGTCATCTCCGATCAGACCAAGTTCCGCACCTATTCCAAGGAATACGCGGAAGTTGAGCCCATTGTGGCTACCTATAAAAACCTGCTGAAAGTGCAGGCCGACCTCGAAGGCGCCCAGGCGCTGCTCAAGGACAGCGACCCGGACATGCGCGAAATGGCCGTGGAAGAAGTCCGTGAAGCCAAGGAAAAACTCGCCGAGCTGGAAGGCAACCTGCAACGCATGCTGCTGCCCAAGGACCCTAACGACGGGCGTAACGTGTTCCTGGAAATCCGCGCCGGCACCGGTGGTGACGAAGCGGCGATCTTCTCCGGCGACCTGTTTCGCATGTATTCGCGCTACGCCGAGCGTCGCGGCTGGCGCGTCGAGATCCTCTCCGAGAACGAAGGCGAGCACGGCGGCTATAAAGAAGTCATCGCCCGGGTCGAAGGCGACAACGTTTACGGCAAGCTCAAGTTCGAATCCGGTGCGCACCGTGTGCAGCGGGTTCCAGCGACTGAATCCCAAGGCCGTATCCACACGTCGGCGTGCACCGTCGCTGTGTTGCCAGAGCCGGACGAACAGGAAGCCATCGAGATCAACCCAGCCGACCTGCGGGTCGACACCTACCGCTCGTCGGGTGCCGGCGGCCAGCACGTGAACAAGACCGACTCGGCGATCCGTATCACCCACTTGCCGTCGGGCATCGTGGTGGAGTGCCAGGAAGAGCGTTCCCAGCACAAGAACCGTGCGCGGGCCATGTCCTGGCTGTCAGCCAAGCTCAATGACCAGCAGACCAGCGCCGCTGCCAACGCGATTGCCAGCGAGCGCAAGTTGCTGGTGGGGTCGGGGGACCGGTCCGAGCGTATCCGCACCTATAACTTTGCCCAGGGCCGGGTGACCGACCACCGGGTCAACCTCACGCTTTACTCGCTGGATGAAATCCTCGCCGGTGGTGTCGACGCGGTGATCGAGCCGTTGCTTGCCGAATTCCAGGCCGACCAGTTGGCGGCCATAGGTGAATAAATGACCATCATTGCCAGCCTCCTGCGTGCCGCAGAACTGCCCGACTCGCCCACCGCGCGCCTGGATGTGGAACTGTTGCTGTCGGCTGCCCTGGGTAAGCCGCGCAGTTATTTGCATACCTGGCCGGAGAAGATCGTCAGCAGCGAGCACGCATTGATCTTTGCCGACTACCTGCGGCGTCGCCGCGCCGGTGAACCGGTGGCCTATATCCTCGGCCAGCAAGGCTTCTGGAAACTCGACCTGGAGGTTGCGCCTCATACCCTGATCCCGCGCCCGGAGACCGAGCTGCTGGTGGAGGCCGCCCTGGAGCTGCTGCCGACGAGCCCTGCCAAGGTTCTCGACCTGGGCACCGGCAGCGGGGCCATCGCCCTGGCCCTGGCCAGCGAGCGCCCGGCCTGGGACGTCACCGCCGTTGACCGCGTGCTCGAAGCGGTGGCCCTGGCCGAGCGCAATCGCCAGCGCCTGCAGCTGACGAACGCTACGGTATTGAACAGCCATTGGTTCAGCGCCCTGCAAGGCCATACCTACGACTTGATCATCAGCAACCCGCCGTATATCGCCGACAACGACCCGCACCTGGTCGCGGGCGATGTGCGCTTCGAGCCCGCCAGTGCCTTGGTCGCGGGCCATGATGGCCTGGACGACCTGCGCCTGATCATCACCCAAGCCCCGGCCCATCTGGCGGCGGGTGGTTGGCTGTTGCTCGAACACGGCTACGATCAGGCCCCGGCCGTACGTGACCTGTTGTTGGGCGAAGGGTTTGAGGATGTCCACAGTCGTGTCGACCTCGGTGGCCACGAACGTATCAGCCTGGGACGCCGTCCATGCTGAGCGATCAGGAGCTGTTGCGCTATAGCCGACAGATTCTGTTGCAGGCTGTCGACATCGACGGTCAGTTGCGTCTGAAAAACAGCCGCGCGCTTATCGTTGGCCTCGGTGGTCTCGGCGCTCCGGTTGCGCTGTACCTGGCCGCTGCCGGTGTGGGTGAACTGCATCTGGCGGACTTTGACACGGTCGACCTGACCAACCTGCAACGCCAGATCATCCATGACACCGACAGCGTTGGCTTGAGCAAGGTCGACTCGGCCATGCGCCGCCTGACGGCGATCAACCCTGAAGTCACATTGCTGGCCCATCGCACTGCGCTGGATGCCGACTCTCTGTCGGCGGCGGTGACGGGTGTGGATGTGGTGCTCGATTGCAGCGATAACTTTTCCACCCGTGAAGCGGTCAACGCTGCGTGCGTCGCCGCCGGCAAGCCACTGGTCAGCGGGGCGGCGATTCGCCTTGAGGGGCAATTGTCGGTGTTCGACCCGCGCCGCGCCGAGAGCCCCTGCTACCACTGTTTATATGGGCACGGCAGCGACACTGAATTGACCTGCAGCGAGGCCGGCGTGGTTGGCCCGCTGGTGGGCCTGGTCGGCAGCCTGCAGGCCCTGGAAGCCTTGAAACTGCTGGCCGGGTTCGGCGAGCCATTGGTGGGGCGCCTGTTACTGATCGATGCCTTGACCACGCGGTTCCGTGAGTTACGCGTCAAGCGCGACCCCGGTTGCAGCGTCTGTGGGACGCAGCATGGTTAAGGACGCGCCAATTGGTGTGTTCGACTCCGGCATCGGCGGGTTGACGGTGCTGGAGGAGATTCAGCAGCTATTGCCCCATGAGTCGCTGCTGTACGTGGCCGACTGTGGGTACATCCCCTACGGTGAGAAAAGCCCGGCTTTCATTCTTGAGCGTTCCCGGCAAGTGGCGGGTTTTTTCCGTGAGCAGGGCGCCAAGGCGTTCGTGATTGCCTGCAATACCGCCACCGTTGCCGCTGTCGCCGATTTACGCCTGGATTACCCCGACTGGCCGCTGGTGGGCATGGAGCCCGCCGTCAAACCCGCCGCTGCCGCCACTCGCAGTGGGGTGGTCGGCGTGCTGGCCACGACCGGTACCCTGCAAAGCGCCAAGTTCGCGGCCTTGCTCGACCGGTTCGCCACCGATGTGCGGGTGATCACCCAGCCTTGCCCGGGCCTGGTGGAACTGATTGAAAGCGGTGACTTGAGCAGCCCGGCCCTGCGTCAGCTGTTGCAGGTCTACATCGACCCGCTGCTCAGTGCCGGCTGTGACACCATCATCCTGGGCTGCACCCATTACCCCTTCCTCAAGCCGCTCCTGGCGCAGATGCTTCCCGCGAGCATCATTCTCATCGACACCGGTGCTGCCGTCGCGCGCCAACTCAAGCGCCTGCTCGGCGAGCGCGACCTGCTGGCCACTGATCCGGCGCAGCCGGCACAGTTCTGGACCAGTGGTGATGTGTATCACCTCAGAAATATCCTACCAACACTTTGGAAACATCCTGGAGTTGTGCGAAGCTTCGGTTCGTGAAAATTTCGTTAAAAATCGCGATTAGAAGCTGAACTTCTGGCTACGCGTCAGCTTCTATTGCCCGTTAGCCTGTACAAAACCCTATAACTTCGTTCGGAAAGGATGTTTCTTATGAAGCGCTTGTTCTGTTTGGCTGCGATTGCGGCCGTAGTGGTGGGACACTCTTTTTCGGCGCAGGCCGCCGGCCTTGAGTTTGGCCTGGGGGCCACCAGTGATTCGACGCTGACCTATCGATTGGGGCTGACGTCGAATTGGGACAAGAGCTGGATGCAGAGCGATGTGGGTCGCCTGACCGGCTACTGGAGCGGCGCTTATACCTACTGGGAAGGTGATGAGCGTGCAGGTGCGAGCAGCCTGTCGTTCTCGCCAGTGTTTGTGTATGAATTCGCCGGGCAGTCGGTAAAACCCTACGTCGAGGCCGGGATCGGGGTGGCGGTATTCTCCCGCACACGCCTGGAAGACAACAACATTGGCCAGGCCTTCCAGTTCGAAGACCGTCTGGGCTTTGGCTTGCGCTTTACCGGCGGGCATGAGGTGGGCATTCGTGCCACTCACTATTCCAATGCCGGGATCAGCAACCACAACGACGGCGTAGAAAGCTACTCGCTGCACTACACGATGCCGCTGTAATTTCAGAACCCTGCAAAACCTGTGGGAGGGGCAAGCCCTGATGCCAGTCCGTTAAGGCTTTTTGTAGGAGCGAGGGGGACGCCTAGTTCTTGCTCGCGAAAAAACTCACAGGCGCTGCGTTCATTCAGGACACACGCGTTATCGTTGACGTTCTTCGCGAGCAAGCTCCTACAGAGGGCGATGTACGCTTAACTGGCAGGTATTAGGGGAAGCCCCCTCCCATATTGAGCGTTTCTTCGGCTTGGGATCAGCGATACGCCGTCGTAATCCCTTCACGCTCGACCAGGCACTCCGGCGCACCCATCTCGAACTCCCGGCAAATCAGCGGCCGACGCTCGTAAATCGTGCACATCATCGTGTCCCGATCCAGCGCCGCGCACCAGCCATCATCCAGGCGCAGCATCACCTCGCCGCCCCAGTCATCGGTATCGATATAGCGCTGCGGTACGCCGGTGTCGGTGATCAGCATGACCTCCAGCTGACAGCAGCAGGCCGCGCACGTTGAACACGTCACGGTGGGTTCGGCGATTTGGGTATGCGGGATGTTGGTCATAGGCGCGCAGTGTAAGGCAAGTGGGTGACACAGGTGTGAAAGGGCTGACAGACGTCAGCGTGCCAGCCGGTGCAAGCCGACGAACACCGCCGCCCAAAGCAGTGCCAGCCCCGCCATGGTTGGCCACAATGCGTAGCCAAACTGCACGCCCGCCAATTGGCTCCCTGCGTAATACGAGAATGGCCCGCCGAAGGCTCCCAGCACAGCTGCACGCCACCAGGGCCGGGCGCTCCAGGCCAGGCAATGGCGCAAGGTGGTTGCCAGCGTCGCCCACAGCAGGATCAACCACAACGGAATCAGCGGCCCCGGCTCGTTGAACTGAAAAACGCCGAGGTTGCGCAGCAGCGTATCCAGCACCGTACCCACCAGCGTCACGCGGATGATCAGCGCAGCATCCTCGGCCCACGAACTTATCCACAGCAGGTGGACTGCCAGCACCGCCACCCCCACCAGCAGCCAGGGGCTGTCGCCGCCGAGTACGCAGGCAAGCCAGCCGCACTGGAACAGCGCGGCATTGGCGACGGTTTTAAGCACTGAACCGCCCGAGCAGGGGGGGCGTGATGGCCGAGGGCTTGGCCAGCAGTAACTGTGCGGTGCCGATGGTGCGCTCCATAAAGCCGCCTTCGCAGTAGCACAGATAGAATTCCCACAAGCGCAGGAAGTATTCGTCGTAGCCCAATTCTGTCAGGCGGCCATGGGCGCGGCGAAAGTTCTCATGCCACAGGCGCAGGGTTCGCGCGTAATGCAGGCCGAAATCTTCCATGTGCAGCAGGTTCATATCGGTGTCGCGGCTGACGATATGCAGCATGTTTTGCACGCTGGGCAGGGCGCCACCGGGGAAGATATAGCGCTGGATAAAGTCGACGCTGTTCTTGGCCTGCTCGAAACGCTGTTCGCGAATGGTGATGGCTTGCAGCAACATCAGGCCGTCACTCTTGAGCAGGTGCGCGCATTGCTTGAAGTAGGTCGGCAGGAAGCGATGGCCCACCGCTTCGATCATTTCGATGGACACCAGCTTGTCGTATTGGCCGGTCAGGTCGCGGTAGTCCTGCAGCAACAGCGTCACCTGGTCCTGCAAGCCCAGGGCCTGGATGCGTTTTTCGGTGTAGGCGAATTGCTCCTTGGACAAGGTCGTGGTGGTGACCTTGCAGCCGTAATGCTGTGCGGCATACAAGGCCATGCTGCCCCAACCGGTGCCGATTTCCAGCAGATGATCGCTGGGCTTGAGCGCCAGTTTCTGGCAGATGCGCGCAAGCTTGTTCAGTTGCGCCTGTTCCAGGGTGTCATCGGCCGTGAGGAACTGCGCCGCCGAATACATCATGGTCGGGTCGAGGAACTCTTCGAACAGGTCGTTGCCCAGGTCATAGTGGGCGGCGATGTTTTTCTGCGAGCCTTTGCGCGTATTGCGGTTGAGCCAGTGCACACCTTGGGTGAACGGCCGCGCCAACTTGGCCAGGCCACCTTCCAGTGCATCGAGTACTTCCAGGTTGCTGACCATCACGCGTACCACGGCGGTCAGGTCTGGGCTGCTCCAGTAGCCATGGATAAACGCCTCGCCCGCGCCGATGGAACCGTTGGCCGCCACCAGGCCCCATACCGCCGAGTCGAGGATCTGGATTTCCCCGAGCAGGTGCGCTTCCCGTGCGCCGAAGACCTGGCGTTCGCCGTCCTCGATGATCACCAGTTGGCCATGGCGCAATTGACTGAGCTGGCGCAGCACGCCCTTGCGCAACAGCGCACTGGTCAGGCCGTTGATGTTCAGGCGGCTGGATTTGACCGATAAGCTAGGGGATTTCATGGCGGCGATCCTTGGTATAACCGACTGCTGTGCGAGAGGCGCCATCGGCGGCCTGATGGGAAAAAATCGGTATGCGCTTGAGTAACAGGCGCAGGGCCTGCCAGTAGATGGCCAGGCAGGTCTTCGCGGTCATCCACGGAAAACGCCACAGGTAACGGTGCAGGCTGGTGCGACTCAGTGCCTCTCTTTGCAGGCTCAAGGTCGCGTCGAAGATTTTTTGCGAGCCCTGCCAATCGGCCATGTGCACGCCAAGCCTGGCGGCGGGTGGGCTGAAGCTCATGCGGTATTCCAGGTTGCGCGGCAGGAACGGCGAGACATGAAACGCCTTGGCCACGGCGAAATGCTGGTGCTCGCCGGCGGCGAGGGCCTGGGCCGGGAGGACATAGTGATAGCGCTCGCGCCATGGGGTGTTGGTCACTTCACACAGGATCGCCGCCAATTGTCCGTCGGCTTCGAAGCAGTAGAAGAAACTCACCGGATTAAAAGCCAGGCCCCAACTGCGGGCCTGGGTCAGCAGGCAGATAGCGCCCTGGGGGGCACGCCCCAGGGCCTTGCCGACTTCCTGGCGCACGGCATCGCTCAAGCTCATGCCGTGGCGTGTGAATTCTCGCAGGTAATCCTGCTGGCGAAAGCCGAAGGGCGCCAAGCGACGCGTGCCGGCCAGGGGCGAAAGCCCAAGCACTTCGTCTTCTTCGCTCAGGTCCAGGTACAGCAGGCCGATGCGGTAGCGAAAGGCGTGGGCCTTGGGCGCGAACCGGCGATGGGCGATCCAGCCGCTGTACAGGGCACTGTTCACAGGGTTTCTCCAAACGCCTTGCCCACGCGCAATGCGCTGACCACGCCGTCTTCATGGAAACCATTGGCCCAGTAGGCGCCGCAATAATAGGTGTGCTGCGCGCCGTTCAATTCTTCCCAGCGCGCTTGGGCGGCCACCGCTGCCAGGCTGTATTGCGGGTGAGCGTAGGTGTAGCGGGCGAGGATCTTCAGTGGGTTGATCATCGGCGTCTGGTTGAGGCTGACGCAAAACGTGGTGGTGCTGTCGATGCCTTGCAGGATGTTCATGTCATAGGTGACTGCCGCCTGGGTCTGCGCGTTGCCGGTCAGCCGGTAGTTCCAGCTGGCCCAGGCCAATTCGCGATCGGGCAGCAAGCGGGTGTCGGTGTGCAGTACCACGTCGTTGTCGGCGTAGGGCAGGGCGCCGAGGATTTGCTGCTCGGCCTGGCTGGGATCACCGAGCAGCGCCAGCGCCTGGTCGCTGTGGCAGGCGAACACCACCTTGTCGAAGGCTTCGGTACCGGCGGCGCTGTGGATGATCGCGCCCTCTGCGTTACGTTCCACCCGGCGCACCGGGCAATCGAGGCGGATCTGTTCACGAAAGCTTTGCGTCAGCGGTTCGATATAGCGGCTTGAACCGCCCTCGATCACACACCATTGCGGGCGGTTGTTCACTGACAACAAGCCGTGGTTCTTGAAGAACCTTACGAAGAACTGCAAAGGGAATCCGAGCATGTCGGCCAGGGACATCGACCAGATCGCCGCGCCCATCGGCACGATGTAATGCTGGATAAACCGCGGGCCGTAGCCGCCGGCGGTGAGGTAGTCGCCCAAGGTCATGTCGGCGTTGATGCGTTGTGCTTGCAGGTCCAGCGGTGCTTGGCGATTGAAGCGCAGGATATCGCGCAACATGCCCCAGAACCCCGGCGACAGGATATTGCGTCGCTGGGCAAACAGGCTGTTGAGGTTGTTGCCGTTGTACTCGAAATTCGCGCTCTGGTCGCACACCGAAAAACTCATCTCGGTGGGTTTGAATGTCACGCCGATCTGCCCCAGCAGACGGATGAAGTTGGGGTAGGTCCAGTCGTTGAACACGATAAAGCCCGTGTCCACCGCATAACGTTTGCCCTCGACGGTGACGTTGACCGTGTGGGTATGCCCGCCGATGCGATCGCCCGCTTCGAACAGCGTGATGTCGTGGCGACGGCTGAGCAGGTAGGCGCTGGTCAGCCCGGCGATACCGCTGCCGATAATGGCGATTTTCACAGCTCGTCCTTTTTCGGCGGAGGGCTGCGCAGCATGCGTTTACCGATGATCAGTTGCGCGCGATCTGGCAGTTTCGACAGCGGCCAGAGCGTGGCGATGAACAGCGCCGGGAAGGCGATTTCCAGGGGGCGCTTGTCCAGTTTGGCAAAGATATGCCGCGCGGCCTTGTCCGCCGACCAGCTCAGGGGCATCGGAAAGTCGTTGCGCGCGGTCAGCGGCGTGTCGACAAACCCAGGGCTGATCACGGTGACGTCGATATTTTCCGGTGACAGGCTGACGCGCAGGGATTCGAACAGGTAACGCAGGCCGGCCTTGGACGCCCCGTAGGCTTCGGCGCGGGGCATGGGCAGGTAGGTCACGGCACTGGCGACGCCCACCAGGTGCGGCGTGCGCCCGGCGCGCAGCAGGGGCAGTGCGGCTTCGATGCAGTAGCTGCTGGCGAGCAGGTTGGTGCGCACCACATGCTCGACAATCGACGAGTCGAACTGCTGTGCGTCCACGTATTCGCAGGTGCCGGCATTTAGGATCACCGTGTCCAGCGAACCCCAGGTCGCGCTGATGCGTTCGCCGATTTCACGCACGGTCTGACTGTTGGTCAGGTCGCCCGCCACGATCAGCACCTGGCCGGGAAAGCGCTGGGCCAGGGCCTCCAGCGGCCCCTTGGAGCGCGAGCTGAGTGCCACGTGGGCGCCGCTGTTGAGCAGCTCCACGGCGAGGGAAGCGCCGATGCCACTGCTGGCGCCGGTCAGCCAATATCGACGGGGCGGTGTAAGGCTCATCCCATTCTCCTTTTCAGCCAACGGACCACACGGCCGATAATCGGCAAGTGCTCGTAAAGCAGCGCGCCCGCATCGAAATAGTCACGATGGCGGTACACCTTGTTCTCGCGCCACATCAGGTGCGAGCAGCCTTCCACCCGGATCACCTTGCCATCGGCCAGGCGCGGGTGGCAAAAACTCATTTTCCAGCGCAGGTAGCCTTCACCGTCGGCCACCTCGTCGACGCCCTGGAAGTCAAAGCGCAGTTGGCTGATATTGCCGTACAGCTCGGCAAAGTAACGGTGCAGCGCCGGCAGCCCTTGCACGTCGTGCAGCGGGTCAGTGAAGGCGATGTCCTTGCTGTACAGGCTGTCGAGCAACTGCAGGTTGTGCTTGTCCAGCGTGGCAAAGGCCTGGGCGAAACGGCGCAGGAAGTCACTCATGCTCGGCTCCGACTGCCTGGCGCGATGGCAGGCTGCGGAAAGCCGCCAAGGCGCGTTCGCGCGATTGCTTGAGGTCGACGATGGCGCGGGGGTAATCGGCCACGCCGAACAAGCCGCCGACGGCTGCGGGGTTGTGCACTTCCTTTTTATTCAGTGCCGCCAGCTGCGGTAGCCAGTGCTTGATAAAGACGCCTTCGCTGTCGAATTTTTCCGACTGGCTCAGCGGGCTGAAAATCCGGAAGTAGGGTGCCGAATCGGTACCGGTGGACGAACTCCACTGCCAGCCGCCGTTGTTGGCCGCCAGGTCGCCGTCGATCAGGTGACGCATGAAGAAGCGCTCACCTTCGCGCCAGTCGATCAGCAGGTTCTTGGTCAAGAACATCGCCACCACCATGCGCAGGCGGTTATGCATCCAGCCGGTCTCCAGCAGTTGGCGCATGGCGGCATCGATGATCGGCAGGCCGGTACGCGCTTGCTGCCAGGCGGCGAGATCCTGGGGCGCATCGCGCCAGGCCAGCGCTTCGGTTTCGGGGCGGAAAGCGCGGTGGCGCGACACCCGGGGGTAGCCCACCAGAATGTGTTTGTAGAACTCCCGCCAGAGCAATTCATTGATCCACGTGATCGCGCCGATGTCGCCGCTTTCGAATTCGCCCTGGTTGGTTTGCAGCGCGGCGTGCAGGCATTGGCGCGGCGACACCACGCCGGCCGCGAGGTACGCGGAGAGCTGGCTGGTGCCGGGTTTGGCCGGGAAGTCACGCTCATCCTTGTAGTCGCTGATCTGCTGGTCGGCGAAGGCGTCGAGGCGGCGGCGGGCCTCGTCTTCGCCGGCGGGCCATAGCGCGCGCAGTGTCTCGCTCGGTGGTTCGAACCCTTCGACCTGGTGAGGGACCTGGTCGCTCTTGAGCTTGAGTGCGGCTTGGGCCTTGGGCGTCGCCACTAACCGGGGTAAAGCAGTGTGCAGGCGGCTGTAGCACACCTTGCGGAACTGGCTGAACACCTGGAAGTAGGTGCCAGTCTTGGTCAGTACGCTGCCCGGTTGGAAAAGCAGTTGGTCCAGGTAGCTGTGGAAGGCCACGCCATCGGCGTCCAGGGCCTGGGCGACGGCCGCGTCGCGACGGCTTTCATGGATGCCGTATTCCTCGTTGACGTGCACCGACGTCACCGACAATTCCCGGCACAGTTGGCTCAGCACGGCAGGCGCCTGGTCCCAGGTCTCGGCGTGGCGGATCAGCAACGGAATGTTCAGCGCACCCAGCGCCTGGCTCAAGTGCTGCAGGTTGCGCAGCCAGAAGTCGACTTTGCAGGGCGCGTCATCGTGGGCCAGCCATTGCTGCGGGGTGATCAGGTACACGGCGGCCACCGGGCCCCGCTGGCTCGCGGCGGCCAGGGCGGTGTTGTCGTGCAGGCGCAAGTCGGTGCGCAGCCAGGTCAAATGCATTTAAAGAAGTCCACGCTGGATCAGACGCTGGTGGGCCGACAATGGGTCTTCGGCCACGAACAATTCCGGGGTGTCGCCGATTAATACGGCCAGCTCCGTTTGGTGGATGCATACCGTGGGTCCGACGATCAGTTTTGGGCAACTGACGCCGGCCAAAAGTTTTTCGAATGCCGACCAGTGGAGGGCTTTGCTCGAATAGAGCAACACGGCGCGCGGTTGCAGGTGTTCCACCGCCAAGGACAGTTCGCCGGCGGGCAGGGGCCAGTCGAACACCTCCACCGGGCAGTCGGCGCTGCTGGCCAGCCAGGCGCTGAGCCACACATGCGGTTCCAGGGGCAGGTCGGAATGGTTGATCAGCAGCAGTGGCGCGCCATGCAACTGGCGGTTGTTGTGATAGATGCGCGCGCCAAACTTGCTGCGCAGCCAGGACAGGAAAAACACCCGCTCCATCTGCGCGCCAAACTGGCCCTGCCAGCGTTGTTCCAGTTCATTGAGCAGCGGTAGCAGCAATTGCTCGCACAGGGTGCGCGGCGGGTACAGCGCCATGGCCTGGTTAAAGGCGTCGTCTACGCGGCGTTCGGCCAGTTCGCTGATGGCCTTCACCAGGTTCTGGCGCAGGGAATGCCATTCGTTTTCGACCGCCTCGGGGCTGACCTGGGCTGAGTCGATCAGGGTTTTCACCTGGCTGACGGGCACGCCACGGTTGAGCCAGGTAAGGATCGTGTGGATGCGTTGGACATGCTCGGCGCTGAACAACCGGTGCCCCTTGGGCGTGCGTTGCGGCACGATCAGGCCGTAACGGCGTTCCCAGGCGCGCAGGGTGACGGCGTTGACGCCGGTTTGGCGCGCCACTTCGCGGATCGGCAGCCAACCGTTCTCCAGGGCTTGGGCGATATCTTCGCCAGGTTCGTCGAGCAGGACGGCTTTGATGACACTGTTCATGGGTTAGATCGCATTACGCAGGCTGAGATTTTCCGGGTGCGGCTGCAAGTAGGCCTGCTGCGCGATGTAGCGATCCGGATGGAGGCGAAAATGATGCTTGAGCAGCGTCAACGGCACCACCAGTGGCACGATGCCTTGGCGGTACTGGCCGATGACGGTCTGCATTTCCTGTTTGTCATCGGCACTGATGACCTGCTTGAGGTAGCCGCTGATGTGTTGCAGCACATTGGTGTGGCTGCCGCGGGTGGCGCACTTTTTCAGGCCGGTCATCAGGTCACTGAAGTAGCAGGCCGCCAATTCGTCGAGGTTGGCATCCTTGGACATGCTGCCGAGCCGGTGGCCCAGGCTTTTGTAATGCATCAAGCTGTGGGCCATCAGCAAATACTTGTAGCGCGAGTGAAAGGCGAGCAAGCGGTGGCGGGTCAGGCCCTCGGCCAGCAGTCGTTGCCAGCTGGCGTAGACGAAGACGCGCGCCAGGAAGTTTTCCCGCAGGACCGGGTCATTCAGGCGGCCATCTTCTTCCACGGGCAGGTTCGGGTGGCGAGCGCAAAACGCCTGGGCGTAGATGCCGCGACCGCCGCCGTCCACCGGTGCGCCGTTCTCGCGGTACACCTTGACCCGCTCCAGGCCGCACGAGGGCGACTTCTGCATAAAGATGTAGCCGCACAGGTCAGTGTGTTCGGCGGCCATTTTCCGGCCGTATGCGTCAAGCGGCGCAGTGACGTTCAGTTCGCGGTGCACCGTGCCAACGGCCTGTGGCTGTTCGGCATCGCCCACCAGGCGAATGGTTTCACGGGGAATGCCCAGGCCGATCGCCACTTCCGGGCACAGCGGCACGAAGTCGAAATACTCGGCGAGCACCTCGCTGCACAGATGGGATTGTTTGTGGCCGCCATTGAAGCGTACGGTCTCGCCCAGCAGGCAGGCGCTGATGCCAATCTTCGGCTTGAGGGACGGGGTAATGGACATGGCCAAACCTCTGCAAAATTCCTGTACAAGGTATAAAACCTGTACAACTAAATCTCATCATAGGTTTAGCGCTATACAAGTCAAATTATTTGTACAAGTATTTTGCGCAGGCTATTTCCAGCCGATGTGCCAATTCTCGGCGTTTTGCAGGGTTTGCCAGGCCAGGCGCTCTGTACGCCGGGTCATCACGGCTTGCAACTCGATGTCCAGCACGGTGCCTTCGTCGTCGCGAAACAGTTCAGTGACGAGGAAGTGCTTTTCCTTGTTGCGCGGGCTTGCTGCTGTCCATTTCGACAGCAGCAATTTGGCAGGATTGACGCGGTTCATCGCAGGTGCTCGATCAAGCGTCGCGCGGCTTCCTGGCCGCTGAGCCAGGCACCTTCCACCCGGCCTGACAGGCACCAGTCACCACACACGTACAAGCCCAGGTCGGCGTCGGCCAGTACGCCGAACTCATGGGCGCTGGACGGTCGTGCGTAGAGCCAACGGTGCGCCAGGCTGAAGGAAGGCGCGGGCATGGCGCTGTGCAGCAGTTCGGCGAAGGCGCCGTGCAGGTGTTCGATCACCGCTTCCTTGGACAGGTCCAGGTGCGCCCTGCTCCAGGCGCTGGTGGCGTGTAATACCCAGGTGTCGAGGGTGGCGTCGCGCCCCGGTTTGCTGCGGTTGCGTGCCAGCCAGTCGAGCGGGCTGTCCTGCACGAAGCAGCCTTCCATCGGCGTATCCAGGGGTTTGTCGAAGGCCAGGGCGATGGCCCAGGTCGGGTCCATTTTTACGCTGGCAGCGACACCCGCCAGCTTGGGCGCGGCGGCCAGCAGTGCGGTGGCTTGGGGGGCGGGCGTGGCGATGATCACGTGGCTGAACGGCCCATGATTGCCGCCGTCGGCATCCAGCAGGTTCCAGTGGTGCTTGCCTTGGAATACCTCGGTGATCCGGCAACCGAACTCCACCGGCAGGTCGTCGAGCAGCGCGCGGGTGATGGCGCTCATGCGCGGTGTGCCGACCCAGCGGGTCTGTTCATCGGGGGAGGGCGTGAGCTGGCCGGATTTGAAGTTATACAGCTGCGGTGTCCACTGCTCGGCCCAGCCGTTGCTTTGCCAGCGCTGCACTTCGTTGACGAAGCGTCGGTCGCGGGCGGTGAAATACTGTGCGCCCATATCCAACGCGCCGGCATCGCTGCGCTGGCTGGACATGCGGCCACCACTGCCGCGGCTTTTATCGAAGAGTTGTACAACGTGCCCGGCGTCTCGTAACGCTCGGGCGGCGGAGAGACCGGCGATGCCGGTACCGATGATCGCGATGGGGACAGTCATGGGAGGCCTCGTTTTACCGTTGGGTACAGACTACGCCGACACCAATAGCTGTACAATATTGTTTTTTGGTATAAGTTTTGGCGTACCTGATCGTTTAGCGTGGCCTATGGTTAAGACTGAGGCTAAACCCGTCTGCTTAAACCAATGTCACGCCCGATTACAAATTGATCCCTGCTTATAAAATAGACCAGTGATCGGCGGCGAACGTTACATGAGGAGCGTCCCATGCATATTTTGCTGACCGGCGGTACCGGCCTGATCGGCCGTCAACTCTGCCAACACTGGCTGGCGCAAGGTCATCACCTGACGGTGTGGAGCCGTCAACCTGCACAAGTCGCCAACGTGTGCGGCGACGCCGTGCGGGGTGTTGCCCGCTTGCAAGAGGTTATCGGCCCGGTGGACGCGGTCATTAATCTCGCCGGCGCGCCCATCGCCGATCGTCCCTGGACGCACAAACGCAAGGCATTGTTGTGGAGCAGCCGCATCAGCCTGACCGAAACCCTGCTGACATGGCTGGAAGGCCTGGCGCACAAGCCGCAGGTGTTGATTTCCGGTTCGGCCGTAGGTTGGTACGGCGATGGTGGTGAGCGCGAATTGACCGAGGCCAGTGGCCCAGTTCAGGACGATTTCCCCAGCCAGCTGTGCATCGCCTGGGAAGAAACCGCCCAGCGTGCCGAGGCGCTGGGCATTCGCGTGGTGCTGGTGCGTACCGGGCTGGTACTGGCGGCTGAGGGCGGCTTTTTGTCGCGGTTGTTGCTGCCGTTCAAACTGGCGCTGGGCGGTCCTATTGGTAATGGTCGGCAGTGGATGCCATGGGTGCACATCAAGGATCAAATCGCCCTGATTGATTTTCTTCTGCACCAGGGGGACGCCAGTGGTCCTTATAATGCCTGCGCGCCGCACCCGGTGCGCAACCGCGAGTTTGCCAAGACGTTGGGCCAGGTGCTGCACCGCCCGGCGTTCATGCCCATGCCAGCCTTCGCATTGAAGGTCGGGTTGGGGGAGTTGTCCGGTTTGTTGCTGGGCGGCCAGAAAGCTTTACCCGAGCGCCTGTTGGCCGCCGGTTTCACTTTCCAGTTCACTGAGTTGAAGGCGGCCTTGGACGACTTGTCCAGCCGCCTCTAGAGATAGGATGTTGCATGACGGATCACGCGTTGTTACTGGTCAACCTGGGGTCACCGGCGTCTACTTCGGTGGCCGATGTGCGCAGCTACCTCAATCAGTTTTTGATGGACCCTTATGTGATCGACCTGCCATGGCCGGTGCGGCGCCTGTTGGTGTCGCTGATCCTGATCAAGCGTCCTGAGCAGTCGGCCCATGCCTATGCCTCGATCTGGTGGGACGAGGGCTCGCCGCTGGTGGTGCTCAGCCGGCGCCTGCAACAGCAGATGACTGCGCAGTGGACCCGGGGTCCGGTGGAGCTGGCTATGCGCTATGGCGAGCCGTCCCTGGAAACCACCCTGACTCGCCTGGCCGCCCAGGGTATTCAGAACATCACCCTGGCGCCGTTGTACCCGCAGTTTGCCGACAGCACCGTGACCACGGTGATCGAAGAGGCCCGGCGGGTGGTGCGCGATAAGAAGCTCAACGTGCAATTCTCGATCCTGCAACCGTTCTACGATCAGGCGGAATACCTCGACGCGCTGGCGGCCAGTGCTCGACCTTATATAGAAGAGCACTACGATCACTTGCTGCTGAGTTTCCACGGCCTGCCCGAGCGTCATCTGAAAAAGCTCGACCCCACTGGCGCGCATTGTTTCAAGGATGCCGATTGCTGCAAGAACGCCTCGCCTGAGGTGCTCGCCACCTGCTACCGCGCGCAGTGCTTCAGCGTTGCCCGGGATTTCGCCGAACGCCTGGGCTTGCCGGATGGCAAGTGGTCGGTGGCCTTCCAGTCGCGCCTGGGCCGTGCGAAGTGGATCGAACCCTACACCGAGGCACGCCTTGAGGCGTTGGCCCAGCAAGGGGTGAAAAAGTTGCTGGTGATGTGCCCGGCGTTTGTCGCCGATTGCATCGAGACGCTGGAAGAAATCGGCGATCGCGGCAGTGAGCAGTTCCGCGAAGCGGGGGGCGAGGAGTTGGTGCTGGTGCCGTGCCTGAATGACAGCGAGCAGTGGGCGGTGGCGCTCAATACCCTGTGCGAGCGGGCGCCCGTTGCACTGTAATGTGGGAGAGGGGCAGGCCCTCATGCCAGTTAGTTAAGGAAGAACGCTGTAACTGTGGCTAGCGGGCTTTGTTGTGGCGAGCGGGCTTGCCCCGCGTTGGGCTGCGCAGCAGCCCCGGAACCAGCCGCTGAGGAGTGCCTGATACTCCGCATTCCGATTGATTGGGGCTGCTGCGCAGCCCGACGCGGGGCAAGCCCGCTCGCCACAGGTTGCTGTTTGCTTGTTCTATCTCTTAGCTGACTGGCATTAGGACAAGCTCCCTCCCACAGGCTTGATCGTGTTACAGGTTGAGGGTCAGGCTCACGGTGAAGTTGCGCGGCTCACCTGGATTGACCCAATAGCTGCTGTAGGACCGCTCGTAGTATTTCTCATCAAACAGGTTGTTCAGGTTGAGCCCCACGGTGACGTTGTCCGTGGCCTTGTAATGCGCGAGCAGGTCGACGGTGTGGTAGGCGGGCAGCTCGAAGCGGCCACCGGCTTCACCCGAGCGATCACCCACGTAGGTGAGGGCCGCACCCAGGTCTGAACCGCGCAATGCCCCATCCTGGAATTCATACACGCCCAACAGACTGCCGCTGCGCTTGGCTACGCCGAGCATGCGGCTGCCAGTCGGGATGGTTTTGTCACCCTTGGTCACTTCGGCGTCGATGTAGGCGAGGGCGCCAATCACGCGCACCGCGTCGGTCACCTGCCCGGTCACTTGCAGATCTAAGCCCTGGCTGCGTGCCTTGCCCATGGCGCGGTTGGTGTTGGTGGCCGGGTCCAGGGCCAACACGTTTTCCTTCTCGATATGAAAAGCGGCGAGGGTGGCGCTGAGGCGTTCGTCGAACAGCTCGCTCTTGATCCCCACTTCATACCCCACACCTTCCTCCGGCTTGAAGGATTTACCGTCGATATCCAGACCGCTGTTGGGCTTGAACGACGTCGAGGCGTTGGCGAACACGCCGAGTTCAGGCGTGAGCTGATAGAGCAGGCCGGCGCGTTGGGTCAGGGCAGTGTGGGTCTGTCGGCTCTTGGCGTGGTTGCGGGTGAAGTCGTCAGTGCGTTGTTCGAAATGCTCCACGCGTGCGCCGATCATGCCGCGCAGGCGGTCGGTGAAGAGGATCTGGTCTTGCAGGTTCAGCGCCTGGCTTTTGGTCTGTTCGAAGAAGTCGGTACCGGAGCGTGCGCCGTTGGGTTTGGGCTGACCATAGACCGGGTTGTAGAGGTCGATGGTGTAGCGGCTGCCGGCAATTGCGGTCACGCGCTCCTTCTTGCGGTAGTCCTCGTATTCGGTACCGATCAACAGTTCATGCTGCCCACTGCCGATATCGAACAATCCCCGGAGTTCAAGCTGGGTAATGCTGTCATGCCAGCCCATGGAGCGTTCGCGGTAGCGGCGATCAACCGTGTGGCCGTCGGTATTCAGCGCACGGTTTTCCGATGCATCGCCCCACAGGCTGCCTTGTTTGTAGTGGCTGGCCAGGCGCAGTTTCCAGGCATCGTTGAGGTGGTGCTCAAGGGTGGCCTGGATGCGGTTGTTGTGGTTATCAATATCGCCGTCGTTGGGTTCGCCGAGGAAGGTGGAGCGCGATACGCCTGGGGCGTCGACGATGCCGCGGTCGAAGGTGGAACTGTGGCGTACGAATTCGCTTTCCACCAGCAAGCGGGTGTCCGGGTCAAGCTGCCAGCTGAATGAGGGCGCGACAAATACGCGCTTGCTCTGGACGTGATCGCGGAAGCTGTGGTTGTCCTCCACCGCCAGGTTGACCCGCGACAGCAGGTTGCCCTCGCTGTCCAGCGGCGTATTGACGTCGACAGCGGTGCGATAACGGTCCCAACTGCCGGCGCTGGTTTGCAGGGTGGTGAAGGCTTCAGGCTGAGGCTTTTTGGTGACGATATTCACGGTGCCGCCGGGATCGCCGCGACCATACAGGCTGGCGGCCGGGCCTTTGAGCACTTCGATACGTTCGATATTGGCCGCGTCCGGTGTGCTTGGGTAGCCCCGGTTGGCGCTGAAGCCGTCCTGGTAGAACTCCGAAGTGGTGAAGCCGCGCACGCTGTATTCGTAGAGCGTAAGGCCGCCAAAGTTGTTCTGCTTGGACACTCCGCCGGCAAACTCCAGGGCGCGTTCCACGTTGGTGCTGCCCAGGTCCGTGAGTACCGAGGCGGGAATCACGCTGATGGACTGTGGGATGTCGCGAAGGGCGGTGTCGGTTTTGGTCGCGCTGGCCGAGCGGGTGGCACGGTAGCCTTTGACCGGGCCGGTGGCGGATTCGTAGGCGTCGGTAGTGACGCTGATGGTCTCCAGTTCAACGGTGTTTTCTTCAGCAGCGGCGGGGTCGAGCAGCAAACCCAAGGCCAGGCCAGCCAAGGGGGCAAGTTTTCGAGACGGCATGATAGAGCGTTCCAATAACGATATTGAAACAATATAACATGTCTAATGAGAATGAATTTGCTTTGAAATATGAGCTTACAGGTACCCGCGAACGGGTACCTGGCGCTGTGGTTTATTCCTCTTCTTTCACCGGCGCAGGCGGTGGGCGCAGGCCGATTTCCGCCAGCAGCTTGATCTCTTTACCGTTGCGCATCACTTGGATCGTCACCTTGTCGGTCGGCTTGATCCGCGCCACCTGGTTCATCGACTTGCGACCATCACCGGCCGGTTCGCCATTGATACTGAGGATCACGTCGCCCAATTGCAGGCCGGCTTTCTGCGCCGGGCCGTCGCGGAAGATCCCGGCGACCACGATGCCTGGGCGCCCGGTCAGGCCGAACGACTCAGCCAGTTCCTTGGTCAGCGGTTGTACTTCAATGCCCAGCCAGCCGCGAATCACCTGGCCATGCTCGATGATCGACTTCATCACTTCCATCGCCAGCTTGACCGGGATCGCAAAACCGATGCCCTGAGAGCCGCCCGACTTGGAGAAAATCGCCGTGTTGATACCGGTCAGGTTGCCGTTGGCGTCCACCAGCGCGCCGCCGGAGTTGCCCGGGTTGATCGCCGCATCGGTCTGGATAAAGTCTTCGTAGCTGTTCAGGCCCAGCTGGTTACGCCCGGTGGCGCTGATGATGCCCATGGTGACGGTCTGGCCCACGCCGAAGGGGTTGCCGATGGCTAATGCCACGTCGCCCACGCGCAGGCCGTCGGAGCGTCCCAGGGTAATGGACGGCAGGTTCTTGAGGTCGATCTTCAGGACGGCCAGATCGGTTTCCGGATCGCTGCCCACCACGCGGGCCAGGGTTTCACGCCCGTCACGCAGGGCCACCACAATCTGGTCGGCGCCGGTGGTCACGTGGTTGTTGGTGAGGATGTAGCCTTCCGGGCTCATGATCACGCCCGAGCCGAGGCTGGACTCCATGCGCCGTTGCTTGGGCCCGTTGTCGCCGAAATAGCGGCGAAACTGCGGGTCTTCAAATAACGGATGCGCAGGTTTGTTGATGACTTTGGTGGTGTACAGGTTGACCACCGCCGGGGCAGCAATAACCACCGCGTCCGCGTAAGTCACCGGGCCTTGTACTACCGCGCTGGTTTGCGGGGCCTGTTGCAGGTTCACATCAAGGCTGGGCAAGCCCACCCATTCGGGGAAACGCTGAATAATCAGTATTGCGATCAGCACGCCAGCCAGTAATGGCCATCCGAAAAAACGCAGTGCCTTGAGCATCAAGTAAGTCCTGACAGGTTGCAGGGGGCGGGAGAGCGCCCATAATGTCGCGCATTATACGAGGCTGCGAGCGCCTCTGAACGGGATATTTAGGAGTCTTTTATGGCCGTTGCTTTGAGCACCCTCGTCGAGGAAGCGGACCGCTACCTTGGCAGCGCAAGAATTGCCGATTACTGCCCCAATGGCCTGCAGGTAGAGGGGCGTCCGCAAGTGATGCGCATCGTCAGCGGCGTGACCGCCAGCCAGGCATTGCTGGATGCTGCCGTCGAGGCGCAGGCCGACCTGGTGCTGGTGCACCACGGGTATTTCTGGAAGGGCGAGAACCCCTGCGTCACCGGCATGAAGCAACGCCGCCTGAAAACCCTGCTCAAGCACGACATCAGCCTGCTGGCCTATCACCTGCCGCTGGACCTGCACGCAGACGTCGGCAATAACGTGCAACTGGCGCGTCAACTGGACATCACCGTCGAAGGCCCACTGGACCCCGACAACCTCAAGATCGTCGGCCTGGTCGGTTCCCTGGCCGAACCCCTGTCGCCCCGCGATTTCGCCCGGCGCGTGCAGGATGTCATGGGCCGTGAGCCACTGTTGATCGAAGGCAGCGAGATGATCCGCCGTGTCGGTTGGTGCACGGGCGGCGGCCAGGGCTATATCGACCAGGCGATTGCTGCCGGTGTCGACTTGTTCCTGAGCGGCGAAGCCTCCGAGCAGACCTTCCACAGCGCGCGGGAAAACGACATCAGCTTTATCGCGGCCGGCCATCACGCCACCGAGCGCTATGGTGTGCAGGCGCTGGGCGATTACCTGGCGCGGCGTTTCGCCCTGGAGCACCTGTTCATCGATTGCCCCAACCCGATCTGACTAACCCCCATCAACCCGGTGGGAGGGAGGGCGATGTTCATGAGTCGGATGAGTCAAACCTGGGAGTATATTCATATACCGTTTCGATCTAGATCGCTCCCTGAATAGAAGAAGGTGCTGTGCTAGCATGCCCCGCTCGAACACGGCCCGCAGGCCGTCCATAAGATCGTTTTTCCGTGAGTAGCCATGGTCGATAAACTGACGCATCTGAAACAGCTGGAGGCGGAAAGCATCCACATCATCCGCGAGGTCGCCGCCGAGTTCGACAACCCGGTGATGCTCTACTCGATCGGTAAAGACTCCGCCGTGATGCTGCACCTGGCACGCAAGGCGTTCTTCCCGGGCAAGCTGCCGTTCCCGGTGATGCACGTCGACACCCAGTGGAAGTTCCAGGAAATGTACCGGTTCCGCGACCGCATGGTTGAAGAGCTGGGCCTGGAGTTGATCACCCATGTCAACCCGGACGGCGTGGCGCAGGGCATCAACCCGTTTACCCACGGCAGTGCCAAGCACACCGACATCATGAAGACCGAGGGCCTCAAGCAGGCTCTGGACAAATATGGTTTCGACGCAGCCTTTGGCGGTGCCCGTCGCGATGAAGAGAAATCCCGTGCCAAAGAGCGCGTGTACTCGTTCCGTGACAGCAAGCACCGCTGGGACCCGAAGAACCAGCGCCCGGAGTTGTGGAACGTCTACAACGGCAACGTCAACAAGGGCGAGTCGATCCGTGTGTTCCCGCTGTCCAACTGGACCGAGCTGGATATCTGGCAGTACATCTACCTGGAAGGTATCCCGATCGTGCCGCTGTACTTCGCCGCCGAGCGCGACGTGATCGAGAAGAACGGCACGCTGATCATGATCGACGACGACCGCATCCTTGAGCACTTGTCCGACGAAGACAAAGCCCGCATCGTCAAAAAGAAAGTACGTTTCCGTACCCTTGGCTGCTACCCGTTGACGGGCGCGGTGGAGTCCGAAGCCGAGACGCTGACGGACATCATTCAGGAAATGCTCCTGACGCGAACTTCCGAGCGCCAGGGCCGGGTCATCGACCACGATGGCGCAGGCTCGATGGAAGACAAGAAACGTCAGGGTTATTTCTAAGGGGTTGTCACCAATGTCGCATCAATCTGATTTGATCAGCGAGGACATCCTCGCCTACCTGGGCCAGCACGAGCGCAAGGAAATGTTGCGCTTCCTGACCTGCGGCAACGTCGACGACGGCAAGAGCACCCTGATCGGGCGCCTGCTGCACGACTCCAAGATGATCTACGAAGATCACCTGGAAGCCATCACCCGCGATTCGAAGAAGGTCGGCACCACCGGTGACGACATCGACCTGGCCTTGCTGGTCGATGGCCTGCAGGCCGAGCGTGAGCAGGGCATCACCATCGATGTCGCCTACCGCTACTTCTCCACCGCCAAGCGCAAATTCATCATCGCCGACACCCCCGGCCATGAGCAGTACACCCGCAACATGGCCACCGGTGCATCCACCTGTGACCTGGCGATCATCCTGGTGGACGCGCGCTACGGCGTGCAGACCCAGACCCGTCGCCACAGCTTCATTGCCTCGTTGCTGGGCATCAAGCACATAGTGATCGCCATCAACAAGATGGACCTCAACGGCTTCGACGAGCGCGTGTTCGAGCAGATCAAGGCCGACTACCTGAAGTTCGCCGATGGCATCGCCTTCAAGCCGAGCACCATGGCGTTCGTGCCGATGTCGGCCCTCAAGGGCGACAACGTGGTGAACAAGAGCGAGCGCTCGCCTTGGTACACCGGCCAGTCCCTGATGGAGATTCTCGAGACTGTCGAGATCGCCAACGATCGCAACTACACCGACCTGCGTTTCCCGGTGCAGTACGTCAACCGTCCGAACCTGAACTTCCGCGGGTTTGCCGGCACCCTGGCCAGCGGCATTGTGCACAAGGGCGACGAAGTCGTGGTGCTGCCGTCGGGCAAGAGCAGCCGCGTCAAATCCATCGTCACCTTCGAAGGTGAACTGGAACACGCAGGCCCCGGCCAGGCCGTGACCCTGACCATGGAAGACGAGATCGACATCTCCCGTGGCGACTTGCTGGTGCATGCCGACAACGTGCCGCAAGTCACCGACGCTTTTGACGCCATGCTGGTGTGGATGGCTGAAGAGCCGATGCTGCCGGGCAAGAAATACGACATCAAGCGTGCCACCAGCTACGTGCCGGGCTCCATCACCAGCATCGTGCACCGTGTGGACGTGAACACCCTGGCCGAAGGCCCGGCAAGTGCTCTGCAATTGAACGAGATCGGCCGGGTCAAGGTCAGCCTTGACGCCGCCATTGCGCTGGACGGCTATGCGAGCAACCGCACCACCGGCGCGTTTATCGTCATCGACCGTTTGACCAACGGCACCGTGGCCGCAGGCATGATCATCGCACCGCCCGTGACCCACGGCAGTGCGGCGCAGCATGGCAAGTTGGCCCACGTGTCCACCGAAGAGCGCGCGCAGCGTTTCGGTCAGCAGCCTGCCACCGTGTTGTTCAGCGGCCTGTCAGGCGCAGGTAAAAGCACCTTGGCCTACGCGGTTGAGCGCAGGCTGTTCGACATGGGCCGTGCAGTGTTCGTACTGGATGGCCAGAACCTGCGTCACGACCTCAACAAAGGCCTGCCGCAGGACCGTGTCGGGCGTACCGAGAACTGGCGTCGTGCGGCGCATGTCGCGCGCCAGTTCAACGAAGCCGGCCTGCTGACCCTGGCCGCGTTCGTTGCACCGGACGCCGAAGGGCGTGAACAGGCCAAGGCGCTGATCGGTGCCGATCGCTTGCTGACGGTCTACGTGCAGGCATCGCCGCTGGTGTGTGCTGAGCGTGATCCGCAAGGGTTGTACGCGGCGGGTGGGGATAATATCCCGGGCGAGTCGTTCCCTTACGACGTGCCGTTGAATGCCGACCTGGTGATCGACACCCAGGCACTGTCCCTGGAAGACAGCGTCAAGCAAGTGCTGGAGCTGTTGCGTCAGCGCGGCGCGATCTAATTCAAGATCGAGCGCGGTCAACTGTGAGAGGGGGCTTGCCCCCGATAGCGGTGGGTCAGTAAAGCATGTACTGACTGACACACTGCCATCGGGGGCAAGCCCCCTCCCACATTTTGATCAATGTTTGTCTGGGTATTCGGTGCGGAGCCTGCCCAGCAGCGCATCCTTGTCTTCCCATAGCGTGTTGATCCAACCCTGGAACGCCGTCCTGTACTCCCCATCCTGCTCATAATTCTTGCCAATGAACTCGGCCGGAATCGGCACCTCTTCAAACTGCACCACCACGTCCTGCACATTCCCGCACAGCAAGTCCCAATACCCCGGGCGTCCGGCGGGATAGTGGATGGTCACGTTGACCAGTGACTTCAACTGTTCACCCATGGCATCCAGGACAAATGCGATACCACCGGCCTTGGGCTTGAGCAGGTAGCGAAACGGCGAGTTCTGCTGCGCGTGCTTGCCCGGCGTAAAGCGCGTGCCTTCGGCAAAGTTGAAAATACCTACCGGGTTGTCACGAAACTTCGCGCAGGTCTTGCGGGTGGTTTCCAGGTCTTTGCCTTTCTTCTCCGGGTGTTTTTCCAGGTAGGCCTTGGTGTAGCGCTTCATGAAAGGAAAACCCAGCGCCCACCATGCCAGGCCAATCACCGGCACCCAGATCAGTTCCTGCTTGAGGAAAAACTTGAGCGGGCGAATCCGTCGATTGAGCACGTATTGCAGCACCATGATGTCGACCCAGCTCTGGTGGTTGCTGGTCACCAGGTACGAGTGCTGGTAGTCCAGGCCTTCAAGGCCTTTAAGGTGCCAACGGGTGCGGCGCACCAGGTTCATCCAACCCTTGTTGTTGGTGACCCAGGCTTCATGGGTGTGGTTCATCAGCCACTCGCTGAAGCGCTTGGCGAACGGCAGCGCCTTGAACAGCGCGACGACAAACAGGAACGAACACAACAGGATCGTATTCAGCGCCAACAACAGCGAAGCGATCACCCCGCGCGCGGCGGCAGGTAGAAAATCCAGCATTTAGATATCCATAGGTCGGTTGGCGGCTTGAATCGCCGTCAGGGCGATGGTGTACACGATGTCATCCACTTGGGCGCCGCGCGGCAGGTCATTCACCGGCTTGCGCAGGCCTTGGAGCATCGGCCCCAGGCTGACGCAATCGGCGCTGCGTTGTACCGCCTTGTGGGTGGTGTTGCCGGTGTTCAGGTCGGGGAATACGAACACGGTGGCCTTGCCGGCTACCAGGCTGTCGGGCGCCAGTTGCCGGGCGACGTTTTCGTTGGCGGCGGCGTCGTATTGCAACGGGCCGTCGATCAGCAGCGAGCTTTGCTGTTCGTGGGCGAGCAGGGTGGCTTCGCGGACTTTTTCCACTTCTTCGCCGCTGGCCGAGTCGCCGCTGGAATAGCTGATCATCGCCACCCGCGGGGTGATACCGAACGCGGCCGCCGATTCAGCGCTTTGCAGGGCGATTTCCGCCAGCTCGGCAGCGCTTGGGTGCGGGTTCATCACGCAGTCGCCGTACACCAGCACTTGTTCGGGGAACAGCATGAAGAACACTGACGACACCAAGGTGCAGCCCGGCGCGGTCTTGATCAGTTGCAGGGCCGGGCGAATAGTGTTGGCGGTGGAGTGGATAACCCCGGAAACCAGGCCGTCCACTTCGTCCAGGGCCAGCATCATGGTGGCGATTACCACGGTGTCTTCCAGTTGCTGCTCGGCCATCGGTGCGTTGAGGCTTTTGCTCTTGCGCAACGCCACCATCGGCTCGACATAGCGTTGGCGGATCAGGTCCGGGTCGAGAATCTCCAGGCCTTCGGGCAATTCAATGCCTTGGGCGCGGGCGACCGCTTCCACGTCAGCCGGCTTGGCCAGCAGCACACAGCGGGCGATGCCCCGGGCCTGGCAGATGGCGGCGGCTTGGACGGTCAATGGCTCGCTGCCCTCGGGCAGCACAATGCGTTTGTTGGCCGCCTGGGCGCGTTGGATCAACTGGTAGCGGAACACCGCCGGCGACAGGCGCATCTCCCGTGGCGTGCCGCAACGCTGGTGCAGCCAGCGCGCATCGAGGTGGCTGGCGACGAAATCGGTGATGATCTCCGCGCGCTCGCGGTCATCGATGGGGATTTCCTTGTTGAGGTTGTTGAGCAGGTTGGCGGTTTCGTAGGAACCGGTACTCACCGACAAAACCGGCAGCCCAGCCTGGAACGCGCCGCGGCACAGATCCATGATGCGCGGGTCGGGCAGGGTATCGCTGGTCAGCAGCAGGCCGGCCAGGGGCACGCCGTTGATCGCGGCCAGGCTGACGGCGAGGATGATGTCGTCACGGTCGCCGGGGGTTACCACCAGTACCCCGGGCTTGAGCAGCTCCACGGTGTTACGCATGGTGCGCGCGCAGATGATGATCTTGGTCATGCGCCGGGTTTCGTAGTCGCCGGCATTGAGGATTTGCGCGCCCATCAGGTCGGCCACGTCGCGGGTGCGCGGCGCGTTGAGTTCCGGCTGGTAGGGGATGCAGCCCAGCAGGCGGAAATCGCCGCTGCGCAATAACGGCGAATGTTCTTTCAGGCGGGCCGAGAAGGCCTCCATGCTTTCGTCGGTGCGCACCTTATTCAGGATCACGCCGAGGACTTTCGGGTCTTTCGGGCCACCGAACAACTGGGCCTGCAATTCCACGCGGCCGGAGAGTTCGGTGAGTACTTCATTTTCCGGAGCGGAGACCAGGATCACCTCCGCATCCAGGCTCTTGGCCAGGTGCAGGTTGACCCGGGCCGCGTAGCTGGCGCTGCGGGTCGGCACCATGCCTTCGACGATCAGCACGTCCTTGCCCACGGCAGCCTGTTGGTAAAGGGTGATGATTTCTTCAAGCAACTCGTCGAGCTGGCCATCGCCGAGCATGCGCTCTACGTGGGCCAGGCCGAGAGGTTGGGGCGGTTTCAGGCCGTGGGTGCGGGCCACCAGTTCGGTGGAACGCTCGGGGCCGGTATCGCCGGGGTGCGGCTGGGCAATCGGCTTGAAGAACCCGACTTTCAGCCCGGCCCGCTCAAGGGTACGCACCAGCCCGAGGCTGATGGAGGTCAGACCCACACCAAAATCGGTGGGCGCGATAAAAAAAGTCTGCATGCGAATTCTCTGGAGGTGCATGGCTTCGGTGGCGCTCTATGGTTGAGTGCCTACCGGGAATCAGGCGCCAAGGTTATCGTTATTCGCGCTCCTGCGCACACCAGCCGCAGGCAAAGGGCTGGCCTATTTTTTCAAGGCGTTGCGTGGGCTCCAGCACCCAGGCGCGAGACTGCCAGGGCGGCTGGTGGCGCAGGTGCTGGGTGTGTCCACAGGACAGCTCGGCAACCCAGTGCAGGTCGTCGTCCTGGTGGAAGCCGATGATGAACGAGGCCGTTGATCGGTCCCGTCCGTCCGGGTTCTGTTCGCTTTCGGGCAAATCCTTGTTTAGACTTGTCCGTTCTTCATTCTTATGCAAAAGGTCTCGCCCCATGACGATCGCCGCTAACAAGGCTGTCTCCATCGACTATACCCTGACCAACGACGCTGGTGAGGTCATCGACAGCTCAGCCGGCGGCGCGCCGCTGGTCTACCTGCAAGGCGCAGGTAATATCATCCCGGGCCTGGAAAAGGCGCTGGAAGGCAAACAGGTTGGTGATGAACTGACCGTGGCCGTAGAGCCTGAAGATGCCTACGGCGAATACTCCGCCGAACTGGTCAGCACCCTGAGCCGCAGCATGTTCGAAGGCGTCGACGAGTTGGAAGTGGGCATGCAGTTCCACGCTTCCGCGCCGGACGGCCAAATGCAGATCGTCACCATCCGTGATCTGGACGGCGACGATGTGACCGTCGACGGCAACCACCCCCTGGCAGGCCAGCGCCTGAACTTCCAAGTGAAGATCGTCGCCATCCGCGACGCTTCCCAGGAAGAAGTGGCTCACGGCCACGTCCACGGTGAAGGCGGTCACCACCACTGATTGATGCACTGATCAGGTGGTAGCAAAAATGCCCCGACTGGTTCGGGGCGTTTTTTTGCCCAGAATTCCCCGTTTTTTTGGCTAGCGGGCTTGCCACAGATCACGGCCAGGACTTTTCAGGCACAAACAAAAATGCCCCGGACCTTTCGGTACGGGGCATTTCTTAACTGTTACGCAACCGGGGTTACGTGGCAGTTCTTACCACTTAGGCTGCTGCAGCAACGCTCAGAGCCTTGATGTGGCCATTCAGGCGGCTCTTATGACGAGCGGCCTTGTTCTTGTGGATGATGCCTTTATCGGCCATACGGTCGATAACCGGCACTGCCAGAACGTAAGCAGCTTGGGCTTTTTCAGCGTCTTTGGTGTCGATGGCTTTAACTACATTCTTGATGTAGGTACGAACCATGGAACGCAGGCTGGCGTTGTGGCTGCGACGCTTCTCAGCCTGTTTTGCACGTTTTTTGGCGGAAGGTGTGTTGGCCACCGTCGAGCTCCTCGAAAGACTTTTTAGGAAATAGCAAACAAAATAGGCCGCGAATCATGCCGATGACTTGATGGGTTGTCAAGGGCGGCTGATGCGAACTGCTGAGTGGTCGATCTGAAGAGGCGGGTGATTTATTTCCGGCGCTTGACCTGTAAACTCGCGAGCTTTGGCTCTGTGCTGTTGCAGGCGCGCAGTATCGCATATGTAGGCGCTTAGTTCGCCTGCTCTTTATCTATAGGCGCAAACTCTTTCAATGAATCTGCTCAAATCGTTGGCCGCCGTCAGCTCTATCACGATGATCTCCCGGGTTTTGGGGTTTGTGCGTGACACCCTGCTGGCGCGCATTTTTGGCGCCAGCATGGCCACGGATGCCTTCTTTATAGCGTTTAAGCTGCCTAACCTGCTGCGGCGAATCTTCGCCGAGGGCGCATTTTCCCAGGCGTTCGTGCCGATCCTGGCTGAATACAAGACCCAGCAGGGCGAGGAGGCGACCCGTACCTTTATTGCCTACGTCTCCGGCCTGCTCACCCTGGTATTGATGCTGGTGACCATCGCCGGCATGCTCGCCGCCCCCTGGGTGATCTGGGCGACGGCGCCCGGTTTTGCCAACACCCCGGAAAAATTCGCGCTGACCACTGATCTGTTGCGCGTGACCTTTCCTTATATATTGCTGATCTCCCTGTCCTCCCTGGCCGGGGCGATCCTCAATACCTGGAATCGTTTCTCGGTGCCGGCGTTCGTGCCGACCCTGCTGAACGTCAGCATGATTATCTTCGCGCTGTTCCTTACGCCGTACTTCGATCCGCCGGTCATGGCCCTGGGCTGGGCGGTCCTGGCAGGCGGGCTGGCGCAATTGCTGTACCAGCTGCCGCACCTGAAAAAGATCGGCATGCTCGTCCTGCCGCGCCTGAACCTCAAGGACACTGGCGTCTGGCGCGTAATGCGCAACATGTTGCCGGCGATCCTCGGTGTGTCGGTCAGTCAGATTTCCCTGATCATCAACACCGCGTTTGCCTCGCTGCTGGTCTCCGGCTCGGTGTCGTGGATGTACTACGCCGATCGTCTGATGGAACTGCCGTCCGGCGTGCTTGGCGTTGCCCTGGGCACGATTTTGCTGCCGACCCTGGCGCGCACCTACGCCAGCAAGGATCGCCAGGAGTACTCGCGCATTCTCGACTGGGGGCTGCGCCTGTGTTTCGTCCTGGTGTTGCCGTGCTCCCTGGCGCTGGGAATCCTGGCTGAGCCGCTGACGGTGTCGCTGTTCCAGTACGGGCAATTCGATGCACACGACGCCCTGATGACCCAGCATGCATTGATTGCCTACTCCGTCGGCCTGCTCGGCATTATCGTGATCAAAGTGCTGGCGCCGGGTTTCTACGCCCAGCAAAACATCCGCACGCCGGTGAAGATTGCAATCTTCACGCTGATCGTCACGCAACTGCTCAACCTGGTATTCATCGGCCCGCTGGCCCACGCCGGTCTTGCCTTGGCGATCAGCGCCGGTGCCTGTATCAATGCGGGCCTGCTGTTTTATCAACTGCGTAAGCAGCAGATGTTCCAACCGCAGCCGGGCTGGGGGATGTTTGCGCTCAAGTTGCTGGTAGCGGTGGCGATGATGTCGGCCGTGCTGCTCGGGCTGATGCACATCATGCCTGCCTGGGATCAAGGCCATATGTTGGAGCGCTTCATGCGCCTTGGCGTACTTGTCGTCGCCGGTGTGGTGGTGTACTTCGGGATGTTGCTGCTGCAGGGCTTCCGCCTGCGGGATTTCAATCGCAAGTCGCTGGGATAGAGACTTTGCCGTGATAAAACGATTGTTTTATCGATTCGACCCATTTGGCCTGCGCTGTTGCCTGTGATCCGGGGCCGGGTGTGGTTATAATCGACCACTTTATGAGCAAGAAGCGCGTTATGCAGCTGGTTCGAGGTCTCCACAACCTGCGCCCCCAGCATCGGGGCTGCGTCGCCACTATTGGCAACTTTGACGGTGTTCACCGTGGCCACCAGGCTATCCTGGCAAGGCTGCGCGAGCGTGCGGTCGAGTTGGGCGTGCCCAGCTGCGTGGTGATTTTTGAGCCGCAGCCGCGGGAATACTTTACCCCGGAAACGGCACCGGCCCGTCTGGCCCGCCTTCGGGACAAGCTGCAACTGCTGGCCGACGAAGGTGTGGACCGCGTCCTCTGCCTGGCCTTCAACCAGCGTTTGCAGAGCCTCAGCGCCGCTGAGTTTGTCGACCGTATCCTGGTCGATGGCCTGGGCGTACAGCATTTGGAGGTCGGCGACGACTTCCGTTTCGGTTGTGACCGGGTCGGCGATTTCGATTTCCTGCAACACGCCGGTGTCACCCAGGGGTTTACCGTCGAAGCCGCGCAAACCGTCGAACTGGACGGCCTGCGCGTGAGCAGCACCCAGGTGCGTAATGCCCTGGCCGCTGCCGACTTCGCCTTGGCCGAGCGTCTGCTCGGTCGCCCGTTCCGCATTGCCGGGCGGGTATTGCACGGCCAGAAGCTGGCGCGCCAACTGGGTACGCCAACTGCCAACGTGCAACTCAAGCGCCGTCGTGTGCCGCTGACCGGGGTTTACCTGGTCAGTGTCGATATCGACGGCCAATCGTGGCCGGGAGTCGCCAATATAGGTGTCAGGCCCACGGTTGCAGGTGATGGCAAGGCCCACCTGGAAGTTCACCTTTTGGATTTTGCCGGTGATCTGTATGACCGGCGTTTGACGGTGGTTTTCCACCAGAAGCTGCGTGAAGAGCAGCGTTTCGCCTCCCTGGAGGCGTTGAAAACGGCGATCAATGCGGATGTCGCCGCCGCCCGTGCACTAGCCGCACCTAGCGCCCATCGCTAACCGAAGAGCCTTAAATGACCGACTATAAAGCCACGCTAAACCTTCCGGACACCGCCTTCCCAATGAAGGCCGGCCTGCCACAGCGCGAACCGCAGATCCTGCAGCGCTGGGACAGTATTGGCCTGTACGGAAAGTTGCGCGAAATTGGCAAGGATCGTCCGAAATTCGTTCTGCACGACGGCCCTCCTTACGCCAACGGCACGATTCACATCGGTCATGCGTTGAACAAGATTCTCAAGGACATGATCATCCGTTCGAAAACCCTTTCGGGTTTCGACGCGCCTTATGTTCCGGGTTGGGACTGCCATGGCCTGCCGATCGAACACAAAGTCGAAGTGACCTACGGCAAGAACCTGGGCGCCGACAAGACCCGCGAGCTGTGCCGTGCCTACGCCACCGAGCAGATCGAAGGGCAGAAGTCCGAATTCATCCGCCTGGGCGTGCTGGGCGATTGGGACAACCCGTACAAGACCATGAACTTCAAGAACGAGGCCGGTGAAATCCGCGCCTTGGCCGAAATCGTCAAGGGCGGTTTCGTGTTCAAGGGCCTCAAGCCCGTGAACTGGTGCTTTGACTGCGGTTCGGCCCTGGCTGAAGCGGAAGTCGAGTACGAAGACAAGAAGTCCTCGACCATCGACGTGGCCTTCCCGGTTGCCGACGACGTCAAGCTCGCCGAGGCCTTCGGCCTGTCGAGCCTGGCCAAGCCTGCCGCCATCGTGATCTGGACCACCACCCCGTGGACCATTCCGGCCAACCAGGCGCTGAACGTGCACCCGGAGTTTACCTACGCCCTGGTGGACGTTGGTGATCGCCTGCTGGTGCTGGCTGAAGAAATGGTCGAGGCCTGCCTGGCCCGCTACGAGCTGCAAGGCTCGGTGATTGCCACCACGACCGGCTCTGCGCTGGAACTGATCAACTTCCGTCATCCGTTCTACGACCGCCTGTCGCCGGTGTACCTGGCTGACTACGTCGAGCTGGGTTCCGGTACCGGCGTGGTTCACTGCTCGCCTGCCTATGGCGTGGACGACTTCGTCATCTGCAAGAAGTACGGCCTGGTGAACGATGACATCATCAACCCGGTGCAAAGCAATGGCGTATATGCGCCTTCGCTGGAGTTCTTCGGTGGCCAGTTCATCTTCAAGGCCGACCAAGCGATCATCGACAAGCTGCGCGAAGTCGGCGCACTCATGCAAACCGCGACTATCCAGCACAGCTATATGCACTGCTGGCGCCACAAGACCCCGCTGATCTACCGCGCCACCGCGCAGTGGTTCATCGGCATGGACAAAGAGCCCGCCAGCGGCGACACCCTGCGTGTGCGCTCGCTCAAAGCCATCGAAGACACCAAGTTCGTCCCGGCCTGGGGCCAGGCGCGCCTGCACTCGATGATCGCCAATCGTCCAGACTGGTGCATCTCCCGCCAGCGCAACTGGGGTGTGCCGATCCCGTTCTTCCTGAACAAGGAAAGCGGCGAACTGCACCCTCGCACCGTCGAACTGATGGAAACCGTGGCTCAACGCGTTGAACAGGAAGGCATCGAAGCCTGGTTCAAGCTGGATGCCGCCGAGTTGCTGGGTGACGAAGCGCCGCTGTACGACAAGATCAGCGACACCCTCGACGTGTGGTTCGATTCCGGTACCACCCACTGGCACGTATTGCGCGGCTCGCACCCGATGGGCCACGAGAACGGCCCGCGTGCGGACCTGTACCTGGAAGGCTCGGACCAACACCGTGGCTGGTTCCACTCCTCGTTGCTGACGGGTTGCGCCATCGACGACCACGCCCCGTACCGCGAACTGCTGACCCACGGTTTCACCGTCGACGAGACGGGCCGCAAGATGTCCAAGTCGCTGAAGAATGTGATCGAACCGAAAAAGATCAATGACACCTTGGGTGCCGACATCATGCGTCTGTGGGTAGCCTCGACCGATTACTCGGGCGAGATCGCCGTGTCGGACCAGATCCTGGCCCGCAGCGCCGATGCCTACCGTCGTATCCGCAATACCGCACGCTTCATGCTGTCGAACCTGACCGGTTTCAACCCGGCCACCGACATCCTGCCGGCCGAGGACATGCTCGCCCTGGACCGTTGGGCCGTGGACCGTACACTGTTGCTGCAGCGAGAGTTGCAGGAGCACTACGGCGAATACCGCTTCTGGAACGTGTACTCGAAGATCCACAATTTCTGTGTGCAGGAACTGGGTGGTTTCTACCTCGATATCATCAAGGACCGCCAGTACACCACCGGCGCCAACAGCAAGGCGCGCCGTTCGGCGCAGACCGCGCTGTACCACATCAGCGAAGCGCTGGTGCGCTGGATCGCACCGATCCTGGCCTTCACCGCCGACGAACTGTGGGAGTACCTGCCGGGCGAGCGTAACGAGTCCGTGATGCTCAACACCTGGTATGAAGGCCTGACCGAACTGCCGGCCGACTTCGAGCTGGGTCGCGAGTACTGGGAAGGCGTGATGGCCGTGAAGGTCGCGGTGAACAAGGAACTGGAAGTCCAGCGTGCGGCCAAGGCCGTCGGTGGCAACCTGCAGGCCGAAGTCACCCTGTTTGCCGAGGAAAGCCTGACCGCCGACCTGGCCAAGCTGAGCAACGAACTGCGCTTCGTGTTGATCACGTCCACCGCCAGCCTGGCACCCTTTGCCCAGGCTCCAGCGGATGCCGTGGCCACCGAAGTACCGGGCCTCAAGCTCAAAGTGGTCAAGTCGGCGTTCCCTAAGTGCGCCCGTTGCTGGCACTGTCGTGAAGACGTTGGCGTAAACCCCGAGCATCCGGAAATCTGCGGTCGTTGCGTCGACAACATCAGCGGTGCTGGCGAGGTTCGCCACTATGCCTGATGCAGCGGATCGTTTCGGACGCCTGGGCTGGCTCGTACTGAGCGTGCTGGTACTGGTCATCGACCAGGTCAGCAAGGCTCATTTCGAGGGTTCCCTGGAGATGTTCCAGCAGATCGTGGTAATTCCGGATTACTTCAGCTGGACCCTGGCCTACAACACCGGCGCCGCCTTCAGTTTCCTCGCTGACAGCGGTGGCTGGCAGCGCTGGCTGTTCGCCCTGATTGCCGTGGTGGTCAGTGCGGTGCTGGTGGTCTGGCTCAAGCGCCTGGGCCGCGATGACACCTGGCTGGCGATCGCCTTGGCCCTGGTGCTGGGCGGCGCGCTGGGCAACTTGTACGACCGCATTGCCCTGGGCCATGTGATCGACTTCATTCTGGTGCACTGGCAGAACCGCTGGTACTTCCCGGCGTTCAACTTTGCCGACAGCGCCATCACCGTCGGTGCAATCATGCTGGCGCTGGATATGTTCAAGAGTAAGAAAACCGGAGAGACCGTCAATGACTGATCAGGTATTGGCTGAACAACGTATCGGCCAGAACACGGAAGTCACTTTGCATTTCGCACTGCGCTTGGAGAATGGCGACACGGTCGACAGCACGTTCGACAAAGCCCCGGCGACCTTCAAGGTGGGTGATGGCAACCTGCTGCCGGGTTTCGAAGCGGCCCTGTTCGGTTTCAAGGCCGGCGACAAGCGCAACCTGCAGATCCTGCCGGAAAACGCCTTTGGCCAGCCAAACCCGCAAAACGTGCAGATCATCCCGCGTTCGCAGTTCCAGGATATGGAGCTGTCGGAAGGCCTGCTGGTGATCTTCAACGATGCGGCGAACACCGAGTTGCCTGGTGTGGTCAAGGCTTTCGATGATGCGCAGGTAACCATCGACTTCAATCACCCGTTGGCCGGTAAAACCTTGACGTTCGACGTTGAAATCATCGACGTTAAAGCAATCTGATCAACGACACACAATCATGTGTGGAGTGGGCTTGTGTGGGAGGGGGCTTGCCCCCGATAGCGGTGGTTCAGTCAAAGGTTTGTCTACTGACCCACCGCCATCGGGGGCAAGCCCCCTCCCACCTATGATCTTCATTGTCGTTTGGGTCAGCGTCACGCCTGACCCAAAATAGCCGCAAGACACGAGGCACCGCATGCAAATCAAACTCGCCAACCCCCGTGGCTTCTGCGCTGGCGTGGACCGGGCGATCGAAATCGTCAATCGCGCCCTGGAAGTCTTCGGACCGCCGATTTACGTACGCCATGAAGTGGTCCACAACAAATTCGTGGTCGAAGACCTGCGCGCTCGCGGCGCGATCTTTGTCGAAGAGCTGGACCAGGTGCCGGACGACGTCATCGTCATCTTCAGCGCCCACGGGGTCTCCCAGGCGGTGCGTACTGAAGCTGCCGGGCGTGGCCTGAAAGTCTTCGATGCCACCTGCCCGCTGGTGACCAAGGTTCACATCGAAGTTGCGCGCTACAGCCGCGACGGCCGTGAGTGCATCCTGATCGGCCATGCTGGCCATCCGGAAGTCGAAGGCACCATGGGCCAATACGACGGCAGCAATGGTGGTGCGATCTACCTGGTGGAGGACGAAAAGGACGTCGCCAGCTTGCAGGTGCATAACCCTGAACGCTTGGCCTTCGTGACCCAGACCACCTTGTCCATGGACGACACCAGTCGCGTGATCGATGCCCTGCGCACACGTTTCCCGGCGATTGGCGGTCCACGCAAGGATGACATCTGCTACGCCACGCAAAACCGCCAGGATGCGGTCAAGCAATTGGCTGATGAGTGCGACGTGGTGTTGGTCGTTGGCAGCCCCAACAGCTCCAACTCCAATCGGCTGCGTGAGCTGGCCGAGCGGATGGCGACCCCGGCGTACCTGATCGATGGTGCCGAAGACATGCAGCGCAGTTGGTTCGACGGTGTCGAGCGGATCGGCATCACGGCGGGTGCTTCGGCGCCGGAAGTCCTGGTGCGTGGTGTGATCCAGCAGTTGCAGGCCTGGGGTGCCACGGGGGCCGATGAGCTCGCCGGACGTGAAGAGAACATCACTTTCTCCATGCCCAAGGAGCTGCGGGTTCGCTCGCTGCTCTGAGTCCCAGGGGGGCGGCGTAGCCCCGGCACAAGGCCTGCTCGGTTTTATCGCTGCGCAGGCTGATGCGTCCGCTGGGCGCCAGTACCACCTGGAACAGGCTCTGTGCCTGATCCGTCGCACACACATGGACGGTGCCGGCACGGAATCCCCCGCCTGCAAACACAGGCTCGCCCAACCCGCTGAAGCGTACTTGGTGCTTGACGGGCCCGTTGCCCACGATCGGTACGCGTCCACTGTCCTGGCGCTCCAGTAATACGGGGTTTTTGTTGTCCAGGTGCCCGCGCCCGCTCACGTCCACGATCACCCGCCACCCTCGACTCCAGTCGTCGTCCATCGCATGAATGATCACCGCTCGGTTGCGTGCGATGGCTTCGGTGCGGGCGTAGCGCATGCCGCCGGCCAAGGATTGCGCTGCGCTGTGCCGCTGCTGTGACTCAAGCAACCCCTTGAAACTTGGCACGGCCAGGTGAGCCAGGACGCCACTTATGATCAGCCCGAGTAGCAGCTCGATCAGGGTAAAGCCGCGTTGTGTCATATGCCGTCCCTCCTTGGACGCGGTAGAAAATCAGATGGCAGGCTTAGGTATAGCGCCCTGAAGGGGGCGTTGAATGATGGCTTTTATGTCCAAAGTATTTCCCTATGTTCCGGGAGCAGCACGGTCGAAAAACCGCCGCTAGTCTTTGGCCGCACAGCAGGTTTTTCCTGCTTTCCCCGGCCTTCGACATGGATGACGACGGTAATGCTTGCTTGCCCTGACGTTTTTCTAACCCCTGCTGCACCCGAGCACCAAACTGGCATGACGCTGATCGAGGTGTTGGTGGCGGTGTTGATACTCGCCGTTGGCCTGCTCGGCGCTGCGGTGGTCCAGCTCAACGCGCTCAAGTACACCGACAGCGCGCGAATGACCAGCCAGGCCAGCTTTATCGCCTACGACATGCTCGACCGTCTTCGCGCCAACTCGGGCGCCGACTATTCGTGGGGGCTGGCCGAACGTGCCCCTTCCGTCACTGCAGGGGCGAGTGTGCGTGACTTGGACTTGCACGACTTCGAAGCCAATATCGTCGGTTTTGCTGGTGAGAGCGGCCAAGGTTCGGTGGTCATGCGCGGCAATGAGGTGATCGTCAGCATCAGTTGGGACGATGGCCGTGGCGCAAACAGCGGTGGCGCGCGGGAAACCTTCACCCTGACCAGTCGCATCGCCAGCGAGCCGCAGGTGGGGACATGAACCGCGCGGTACGTGGGTTCAGCCTGCTGGAGTTGTTGTTGGCATTGGCGGTCGGGTTGATGCTGGTACTTGGCGTCAGCCAGGTCGCAATCAGCGCTCGATCGACCCAGGCCACTCAGCAGTCAGCCATGCTGATGCAAGACGATGCGCGATTTGCGCTCGGCAAATTGATTCAGGACATTCGCCTGGCGGGCATGTTTGGTTGCCTGGATGCGGGCTTTATCGAGAATGCGCCGCAGGCCTTTGAGCGGCCGATCAGTTGGGCAGGGGCGGGCAGCTCAAGGTCCCTGACGCTGGTTACGGCGGATATTGGTGAAGGCAGCGGGAAGCCGGACTGGACGGTGTTGTCCGACTGCTCCGGTTCCGCCCAGGCCTATTCGGGCACGCCGCCGCCCGCTGCACCGGGGCAGATTCGGTTTGGCATACGCCAGGTCACCTACACCTTTGAGTCGGGCCAGATGAAAGTCAGTACGCCAGCATCCCCGGCCAAGGCGGTGCTGGTGGATGGCGTGCAGGCGTTCGATATCAGTTTTGGCATGGCGGACCGACCGGGTTCGACACGCGTGGTGCGGTATGAGTCCAGCCCGCTCGATGCTTCATTGATCCTCAGTGTCCGCATTCTCCTCACGCTGCACGACCCGACGGAGCGCGTGAAGGCTCAAACCTGGAGCGTCGTTGCCGCACTGCGTAACCGGTTGGGGTAGGGCGCTCATGGGGCTTGATAAGCGTGTCGATCTTCGCCAGGCGGGCATGGTGCTGTTGATCAGCCTGGTATTCCTGCTGTTGTTATCCCTGGTGGGCTTGTCTTCGATGCAGGGGGCCGTGTCCCAGCAGAAGATCGCCGGCAGCTTCTGGCATCGCAATCAGTCGCTGCAAAGTGCTGAAAGCGGCCTTCGGCTGGGGGAGACAGCCCTGCGGCGGGCAGGTGGTGCGTGGCCAACATGCACGTCACTCGTGACCTGTGCACCGCCAGGCGAGGCGTCTTCGGTAACTGGCGCTGGGCCTCATCCCGTGTCCGCAGTGACCTGGGTTGCCATGGCGGGTGGCCTTTACGCTATTCAATCCCTCGGTCCAGCTGTGGGGCTGGTTCATCTGCCGCCCGAAACCCCGGCAATGCTGTATCGGGTCACGGCTGTAGGGCTCAGCGGTCAATCACGCACTGTGCTGGAGGTGGTGTATGCGCGGGTCGGCGAAGGCAGTGGGGCGCGGTTTCAGCGAGTGTTGTGGCGGCAACTTTACTGAGGAATGGTGTCATGGGCATGGATAGCCGAGGTTTTACCCTGATTGAGTTGTTGATCGCGGTGGCGATCATCGCGTTGCTGGCTGGTATCGCCTACCCCGGGTATACCGGCCATGTCCAAAAGGTTTATCGCGCGGAAATTGTCGCGCTGTTGACTGAACAGGCCCAGCATCTGGAACGCTATTACACGAGGAACGGCACTTTTATTGACGCAAACGGCATCAGTGCCGGCAATGATCGCTATAGAATCAGCGTGGCATTGAACCCTCAGGCGTTCAGCCTGCTAGCCACGCCGGTCGTCGACTCAGTCATGGCGGGTGATCGTTGCGGCGAATTCAGCCTGACCAGTACCGGCGTGCGCAGTAATCCGGGCGCAGCACCTGACATGTCGCGTACGACGTGCTGGGGGCAATGATGAGAGTGTTCGATTGGGCGCCGGGCGCGCTTTTCCCTTTTTATCGGCTGGATCAAATGATGGCTAAGCAGCAAGTGGTGATTGTCGGTGGTGGAGTAATCGGCTTGTTGACGGCGTTCAACCTGGCTACCCAGGGCCGGGCGGTCGTCCTGTTGGAGCGAGCGGGGCTTGGGCAGGAATCTTCCTGGGCGGGCGGCGGTATTGTTTCGCCATTGTATCCGTGGCGCTACAGCCCGGCGGTCACGGCGTTGGCCCATTGGTCCCAGGATTTTTATCCACAGCTGGCTGAGCGCTTGTTTGCTGATACCGGGGTCGACCCGCAGGTTCACACCACGGGGCTGTACTGGTTGGACTTGGAAGATGAAGCCGAAGCCTTGGCCTGGGCCGCGCGTGAGGGACGGCCATTGAGCAAGGTGGATGTGTCGGCTGCCCATGATGCGGTCCCGGTGCTGGGTGGCGGCTACTCCCAGGCGATCTACATGGCGAACGTGGCCAATGTGCGTAACCCGCGCTTGATCAAATCGCTCAGGGCCGCGTTGTCGGCGTTGCCTGGCGTGACGATACACGAGCAGTGCGAAGTCGAAGGGTTTGTGCTGGAAGGCGACAAGGTAGTGGGCGTGAACACGGCCGCAGGGCCGATTTTCGGTGAGCAGGTCGTGCTTGCGGCCGGCGCCTGGAGCGGGGAGTTGCTCGGCAAGCTGGGCCTGTCGCTGCCTGTGGAGCCGGTTAAGGGCCAGATGATTTTGTACAAGTGTGCGCCTGACTTTTTATCGAGCATGGTGCTGGCCAAGGGGCGTTATGCGATTCCTCGGCGTGACGGGCATATCCTGATAGGCAGCACCCTGGAGCATGAAGGTTTCGATAAAACCCCAACCGAGTCGGCGTTGGAAAGCCTGAAGGCCTCTGCCGTAGAGCTGATTCCAGCCCTGGCGGAGGCTGAAGTTGTAGGCCATTGGGCGGGTTTGCGGCCTGGTTCGCCGGAAGGGATTCCCTACATCGGCGAAGTACCAGGCTTCAAGGGGCTGTGGCTCAATTGCGGGCATTACCGCAATGGCCTGGTGTTGGCGCCGGCGTCCTGTCAGTTGTTTGCCGACTTGCTGCTCAAGCGCACGCCGATCATTGACCCAGCGCCTTACTCCCCAGCAGGTCGGATCAACGCTGGATAGACTTGGGGCCTTGCTCCAGATGCGCCTGGGTGCAGTACCACATCTGTCCGGTGCTCAACGCGCGATCCTTTGGCAAGTGCACGCCGCAGTGAGCGCAACGCACCATCAAGGCTGCATCGGGTTCGCCGGCCCGTTGCTGTCTGGCTGCGGGGCTTTTGAATTTGCGCCAGAACCATACCGCGGCAGCAATGACGGCAATCCAGAACAGTAGACGAAGCATGATGGGCAGTTTCTCGACAAGGAATGTGGCAGTTTAGCCAAGGACGTGGCGGGCGCACAGCGTAATAAATACGCGCCCATAAAAAAGGGAGCCACCAAGGGCTCCCTTTTTGCGTCGTGTCGAACGGTCAGTCGAACACGCCGAAGGTCATGTAGCTGAACCACGAACGATCCTGGTTGTTGCCCAAGGCTTGTGGCGTTTCTTCTTCGATCACATCACCATTTTCGTCATGCGGCTTGAGGTCCGAAGGAATCGCTTCCTTGGCGTCCTGGAACTGCTTCATCACGTCCTGGTTGGCGCGGGTTTCGCCCGGCGGCAGCGGTGGACGGGACTCGATCAGGCCCAAGGTGTACTTGCTCAGCCACGAACGGTTGTCTGCTTCGGCCACTTGAGGCACGAACTGGCCGTCTTTCAGGCTTGGGTGGTCCGGGTAGTTGAGCTTCAGGGTTTCCAGGCTGGTGGCCGCCAGGGCGTCCAGGTGCAGGCGCTGGTAAGCCTCGGTCATCACTGCCAGGCCATCACCCACCGAAGGGGTTTCCTGGAAGTTCTCCACTACATAGCGACCACGGTTGGCGGCGGCAACATAGGCCTGACGGGTCAGGTAGTAGTGGGCAACGTGGATTTCGTAGGAAGCCAGCAGGTTGCGCAGGTAGATCATGCGCTGCTTGGCGTCCGGCGCGTAGCGGCTGTTAGGGTAGCGGCTGGTCAGCTGGGCGAACTCGTTGTAGGAGTCGCGGGCAGCGCCAGGGTCACGCTTGGTCATGTCCAGCGGCAGGAAGCGCGCCAGCAGGCCAACGTCCTGGTCGAACGAGGTCAGGCCCTTCATGTAGTAGGCGTAGTCGACGTTCGGGTGCTGGGGGTGCAGGCGGATAAAACGCTCGGCGGCGGACTTGGCGGCTTCCGGCTCGGCGTTCTTGTAGTTGGCGTAGATCAGCTCGAGCTGGGCCTGGTCGGCGTAGCGTCCGAACGGATAGCGCGACTCCAGGGCCTTCAGCTTCGCTGTGGCGCTGGTGTAGCTATTATTGTCCAAGTCTTTTTGAGCTAATTGATACAGCTCGACTTCGCTCAGGTTTTCGTCGACGACTTCCTTTGTTGACGAGCAAGCAGCAGTCATGGCGAGGATGGCGATCAGCAGCAGGTGTTTCACTTGCATGGCGGCTTGCGTCCCTATGACGGCCGCTGTCTTGGGCGGGGCCGTCCTGTTATGATGAGCGCCCCGTTGAAAGCCTCGGGGCAAAAGACGCCGTATTTAACCACAAGCGCGCAGCCGAAACCAAAGGCTGTGCCACGCCTAGTCTGAGCATGTCCGATAAAATTGAACTTCGCGCAGAGGTGCCGTCCGAATTGGGCGGCCAACGCCTCGATCAAGTCGCCGCACAATTATTCGCTGAGCACTCGCGCTCGCGCCTTTCCGCCTGGATCAAAGACGGCCGCCTGACTGTGGATGGAGCGGTTATCCGCCCGCGAGACATAGTGCATGGTGGTGCGATTCTTGAGCTGACTGCCGAGCAGGAAGCCCAGGGAGAATGGGTCGCCCAGGACATCGAGCTGGACATCGTCTATGAAGACGACGACATCCTGGTCATCAACAAACCCGCAGGCCTGGTGGTTCACCCGGCGGCAGGGCACGCTGATGGCACCTTGCTCAATGCCCTGTTGCACCACGTGCCGGACATCATCAACGTCCCGCGCTGTGGCATCGTGCACCGCCTGGACAAGGACACCACCGGCTTGATGGTGGTGGCCAAGACCATTCAGGCGCAAACGCAACTGGTTACACAGTTGCAGAGCCGCAGCGTCAGCCGCATCTACGAATGCATCGTGATCGGCGTCGTGGTGGCGGGTGGCAAGATCAACGCACCCATTGGCCGTCACGGCCAGCAGCGCCAGCGCATGGCGGTGATGGAGGGTGGCAAGCAGGCCGTGAGCCACTACCGTGTGCTGGAGCGTTTCCGCTCCCACACCCATGTGCGGGTCAAGCTGGAAACCGGCCGTACCCACCAGATTCGTGTGCACATGGCCCACATCAACTTCCCGTTGGTCGGCGATCCGGCCTACGGTGGGCGCTTCCGCATTCCGCCAGCGGCCAGTGCCACCATGGTTGAGTCGCTCAAGTCATTCCCACGCCAGGCGCTGCATGCACGCTTCCTGGAACTGGATCATCCGACGAGCGGTAAGCGGATGAGCTGGGAATCGCCTCTTCCAGACGATCTGGTGTGGCTGTTGTCGCTGCTCAAGCAGGATCGCGAGGCGTTTATCGGATGAGTGACTGGCTGATTCCTGACTGGCCCGCGCCGGCTCAGGTCAAGGCCTGCGTCACCACCCGTGCGGGCGGCGTCAGCCTGGCGCCGTTCGACAGCCTCAACCTGGGCGATCATGTCGAGGACAGCCCTGAGGCGGTGCTCGAAAACCGTCGTCGCCTGACTGAAGCCTTTCATATCCAGCCGGCCTGGCTGCGTCAGGTCCACGGGGTGGTGGTGGTCGAGGCTGACCCGAGCCGTATTGCCGAAGCTGATGGCAGTTGGACCAGTACCCCGGGTATCGCCTGTACGTCCATGACTGCCGATTGTCTGCCTGCGCTGTTCTGCAACCGTGCCGGTACCCGCGTCGCCGCTGCCCATGCCGGCTGGCGTGGCTTGGCGGCGGGCGTCCTGGAGGCGGCTGTCGAAAGCCTGGAAACCGAGCCTGCCGATATCCTGGTGTGGCTGGGCCCCGCGATTGGCCCGCAAGCCTTTGAGGTTGGCCCGGAAGTGCGCGAAGCCTTCGTGCAACAGCTACCGGGTACCGCCGAAGCATTTGTGCCGAGCCGCTACCCTGGCAAGTTCATGGCCGATATCTACCAATTGGCCCGTTTGCGCCTTGCCGCACGCGGTGTCACTGCCGTCTACGGTGGCGGTTTCTGCACCGTGACCGATCCTCGCTTCTTTTCCTACCGGCGCAATCCGCGCACCGGTCGATTTGCCTCCCTTATTTGGCTGGAGCGCTAGACTCTTCTGATCTGCGTCAATTGGCCATAGCTTGAATCTCCCAGAATCGGCCACATCTATAAGGCTATCTGGCAGGTTTCTTCATTCAGGATGTGTTACTCGCGAGCACGCTCGCTCATACATAGCTCCGGCCTGCTCAAAAGGAAGGTGACTAATGCGTATTGATCGTTTAACCAGCAAATTGCAGTTGGCCTTATCGGACTCCCAATCCTTGGCGGTCGGTCTCGACCATCCGGCGATTGAGCCTGCGCACTTGATGCAGGCGCTTCTGGAACAGCAAGGCGGTTCTATCAAGCCGCTGTTGATGCAAGTGGGCTTTGACGTCAACAGCCTGCGCAAGGAGTTGAGCAAAGAGCTCGACCAACTGCCGAAAATCCAAAATCCTACCGGCGACGTGAATATGTCGCAGGACTTGGCACGCCTGCTTAACCAGGCTGACCGCCTGGCGCAGCAGAAAGGTGACCAGTTCATCTCCAGCGAGCTGGTGTTGCTCGCCGCGATGGACGAGAACAGCAAGCTCGGCAAGTTGTTGCTGGGCCAGGGCGTGAGCAAGAAAGCCCTGGAAAACGCCATCAACAACCTGCGCGGTGGCGACGCGGTGAACGACCCCAACCATGAGGAGTCGCGCCAGGCACTGGACAAGTACACCGTCGACCTGACCAAGCGTGCCGAAGAGGGCAAGCTCGATCCGGTGATTGGCCGTGACGACGAAATTCGTCGCACCATCCAGGTTCTGCAGCGCCGCACCAAGAACAACCCGGTGCTGATCGGTGAGCCTGGCGTGGGTAAGACCGCGATTGCCGAAGGCCTGGCCCAGCGCATCATCAATGGTGAAGTGCCAGACGGCCTGAAGGGCAAGCGCCTGTTGTCCCTGGACATGGGGTCGTTGATTGCCGGTGCCAAGTTCCGTGGCGAGTTCGAAGAGCGCCTCAAATCCCTGCTGAACGAGCTGTCGAAGCAGGAAGGGCAGATCATTCTGTTCATCGACGAGTTGCACACCATGGTCGGCGCCGGTAAAGGCGAAGGCTCCATGGACGCTGGCAATATGCTCAAGCCCGCGTTGGCCCGGGGTGAGCTGCATTGCGTCGGTGCGACCACGCTTAACGAGTATCGCCAGTACATTGAGAAAGATGCGGCCCTTGAGCGTCGCTTCCAGAAAGTGCTGGTGGAAGAACCGAGCGAAGAAGACACCATCGCGATCCTGCGTGGCCTGAAAGAACGCTATGAGGTCCACCACAAGGTAGCGATTACCGACGGCGCGATCATTGCGGCGGCCAAATTGAGTCATCGCTATATCACCGACCGTCAGTTGCCGGACAAAGCCATCGACTTGATCGACGAAGCGGCCAGCCGCATTCGCATGGAGATCGACTCCAAGCCGGAAGTACTCGATCGTCTGGATCGGCGCCTGATTCAACTGAAGGTCGAATCCCAGGCCCTGAAAAAGGAAGAAGACGAGGCCGCGAAGAAACGCCTGGAAAAACTCCAGGAAGAAATCCAGCGTCTGGAACGTGAGTATTCGGACCTCGAAGAAATCTGGACCTCGGAAAAAGCCGAAGTGCAGGGGTCTGCGCAGATCCAGCAAAAAATCGAGCAGTCGCGCCAGGAGCTGGAAGCGGCACGCCGCAAGGGCGACCTGAACCGCATGGCGGAGTTGCAGTACGGGGTGATCCCCGACCTGGAGCGCAGCCTGCAAATGGTCGACCAGCACGGCAAGAGCGAAAACCAGTTGCTGCGCAGCAAGGTGACCGAGGAAGAAATTGCCGAAGTCGTCTCGAAGTGGACCGGTATCCCTGTGTCGAAAATGCTCGAAGGCGAGCGCGACAAGCTGATGAAGATGGAAAGCCTGTTGCACCAGCGCGTCATCGGTCAGGAAGAGGCGGTGGTGGCGGTGTCCAACGCGGTACGACGTTCCCGGGCTGGCTTGTCCGACCCGAACCGTCCGAGTGGCTCGTTCATGTTCCTCGGCCCGACCGGTGTGGGTAAGACTGAGCTGTGCAAAGCCCTGGCCGAGTTCCTTTTCGATACCGAAGAGGCCATGGTGCGCATCGATATGTCCGAGTTCATGGAGAAACACTCCGTGGCTCGCCTGATTGGGGCTCCACCAGGCTATGTAGGCTACGAAGAGGGCGGTTACCTGACCGAAGCAGTGCGGCGCAAGCCTTACTCGGTGATCCTGCTGGATGAGGTCGAGAAGGCCCACCCGGATGTGTTCAACATCCTGCTGCAAGTGCTGGAAGATGGTCGCCTGACGGACAGCCACGGGCGTACCGTGGATTTCCGTAATACGGTGATCGTGATGACCTCCAACCTGGGGTCGGTACAGATCCAGGAACTGGTGGGTGATCGCGAAGCCCAGCGCGCTGCGGTGATGGATGCGTTGACCTCGCACTTCCGCCCGGAATTCATCAACCGGGTCGACGAAGTGGTGATCTTCGAGCCTTTGGCGCGGGATCAGATTGCGGGTATCACCGAGATCCAGCTGGGGCGCCTGCGCAGCCGCCTGGCCGAGCGCGAGTTGTCGCTGGAGCTGAGCCGCGAGGCGTTGGACAAATTGATCGCGGTCGGTTACGACCCGGTGTATGGCGCACGGCCATTGAAACGTGCGATCCAGCGCTGGATCGAGAACCCACTGGCGCAATTGATCCTGTCGGGCAGCTTCATGCCAGGGACCAGCGTCACGGCGACCGTGGAAAACGACGAAATCGTCTTCCACTGAGCCTTGCCTGTATGGCGATAAGAGGAGGCCCCGCATTGCGGGGCCTTTTTTTTCGTTAGGGCGTTGAACTGTAAGGCAAAGGCTTGTAAAGTGCGCCCCGCAGCAACGTCAGCCCACGGGTTTCTTCTCCCCAAGGAGAAATCAGAAAGAAGCGCAAATCATTGTCTTAAAAGCAATTTAAAGGGTTGACAGGGGGTTTTAAGATTGTAGAATAGCGCGCCTCAGAGACACGAACGTAGCGATACGGACGGATCGAAGAGAAGGTTGTATCGCAGTAAAAGTTGTAAATTTGAAATGTGTAGTTCCGTGATAGCTCAGTCGGTAGAGCAAATGACTGTTAATCATTGGGTCCCAGGTTCGAGTCCTGGTCACGGAGCCAATTTCAAAACCGGGGTATAGCGCAGTCCGGTAGCGCGCCTGCTTTGGGAGCAGGATGTCAGGAGTTCGAATCCCCTTACCCCGACCATTTTTGGGTCGTTAGCTCAGTTGGTAGAGCAGTTGGCTTTTAACCAATTGGTCGTAGGTTCGAATCCCACACGACCCACCATTTTTGAGACCAGTTGACGCTGGAATCAAATCTTAGAATCAGAGGTTCTAGCTCTGATAGAGGCGGTTTTACGGTTTTGGAAAGTGTTACAGCACTTAGATATCGCCGTAGACATGCAGCCGTCTGAGGCGAACAGTAGTTTCGGTTCGTCATGATGTCAATGTGCATAGGCTTTGCGATGCGCATTCCGGGGTATAGCGCAGTCCGGTAGCGCGCCTGCTTTGGGAGCAGGATGTCGGGAGTTCGAATCCCCCTACCCCGACCATATTTAATGAAAAAGGCGTCTTTATGACGCCTTTTTTTGTGCCTTGAGCAAAGTCGTACCGTTCGTCTGGAAAAAATCCGGATTTCGACCTGGTTCTTTATTCCGGGCATGCGAAAGCCTCTGGCCAACCAGAATTCCCTATAGCCAGTGCGCTTTGATTATGAGCGTACTAGGGCGATGCTCTGGAAAATGATGAGCTTCGCATTGAATGCTCAGTTGAGGTGCGTTTCCTGAATGTGCCGACACCAAGCCCGCTCGCCATTAGCGTCAATAGTAGACTCTGCTCTACTTGATCTACTGGTGGGTCCATAGAGCATGTCATTGACTCGCGATGCAGTTGCGCAGATGCGAGCTCGAGAGCCTTCTGTAGCGCGCTTCGGCCAGTCGACTTGGTCCGCCGATCAATACTGACCTCTGTGCTGCTAGATTGTTGTGGAGCTGGCAGCTTCTTGGGCTCTGGTTGAGCGGTTTCCTGTGAATGCACACCTATTTTGGCGGGTAAGGGGGCAGAGGGTTTGCCACTTGGATCAACCCGTGTCACTCGGCTCAGAGCGCCCTGAGCCCGACTCCGCTCATGTAGAACAGCACGCATATGGTCGTAGTCCGCCTCTATGTAATTCATCGTTGTCGCTAGATTCGAATGATTCAGCAGGCTTTTCGTGAGATGAATGTTTCGCTCAGGCTGCTTCATCAAGTCTGTTGCTAATGTGTGCCTGAAGCGGTGAGGGGTCATGCGCACGCCGATCTTATCGGTGAGCTTGCCGTACATTGACTCCACCTGGTCGATGTTCATTTCCTTGCCATGGAAGTGACGAGAGAATCTGTTGACGTTGAACAGCTGATCGTCTGGTGAAAAACCGATTTTCTCGGCCTCCCCCAAGATCCTGGATAAGTGTGGAGCGAGTCCTTCCATAATGGGGAGGAAAAACTCCCGATGGGTCTTCTCTGTTTCACCGCGGACCAAGATCATCTGGCTGTCCCAGTCGATATCTTTGTAACGCAGGCACAGCAGGGCATTCAGACGTATGCCTGTGTAATAAAACATCTCGAAGACGCTGAGCCAGAACCAGGCAGGTGTGATCTGGCTACGTTCATGCGTACAACGTTCTTGGCCTACAAGGGATATGAGCCAGTTGCGTGCTCGTTGGATGGCGTCTCCATTGATTGTCTTGCTGGCTCGCTTTGGTGGGATAACGCTGGTTTTCTTGAATGGGTTGATCGTGGTATGGGTCATCAGGCCGTGTTCTATGGCGTAGCCCCAAACAGTTCGAAGGTGATTTGAATAGGTGTTCCAGCTGCGTTTGGATAATCCGTTCTCAAGGACTTTTTTTCGCCATGTCAGAACCGCACGATGATCGATCTCCTCAACTGAGGCCGTTCGGAAATGCTTGAGTAGTGCTTTGGTCGAGGCGCGATAGATCTTTGCACTGGCAGGCCGCAGATCATGGGCAAAGATGTATTCCTCCGTCAGATTCGAGGGCGTCGTCATTGTGGCGGCTCCGTTGCTTCTGACTTCAAGGACAGGCTGATATTGTCGAAAGGGACCTCAGAGAAGATTGTTCGCGGGTCTAGTAGTAAGTACCCCTTGAGCTGCTTGGATTTTCGAGGTCCAACAACGTCACAGGTCCAAATATTCAAACTCTTATGCGTTTTTCGATGAAGTTTCTGTTTCTCGAAACTACGTTGAACCAGCTGCCAGGCGCTGACTTGCTGTACTTTGGCTTGCTGTTCGATATGGGGGAATTCAAGGACGTAGCGTTTGAAAATTCCAGGCGTTACCAGCATAGCGGTCCCTGCTACGGTATGAACCAGCGCTTTGGTATCGTTGATAATGATGGTCCGGGATGCGATGCCTTTCTTAAGCCATTCAACAAATCCCTGACCGATCTCGGTGTTATTGCTAGGCATCGGAGTGACTTCTTCGATTATTGCTAAAGGCGCACCTCCTTGATTGGAGGTTTGGGAAGGCTGGATTTCATCCAGTTTCGGAGGCGCGGTATGTGCCGCTGAGACCGCTTTGTTTTTGGTGTCTTCTGATGGCTCATTGATGTTACCAAGGAGCGCCAGTAGCTCGTCAAATTCATCTGTACTGCTCGAGGAATGCTGAGGTAGTTCGAACGGTGATGGCTGTGCCGGTGCTAAAGGCGCCGGCACAGGGCTGGATTGAATTTCCGAAGGCAACTTTTTGGCCGGTGTGGCGACGGTATTTTCAGCTGCAGAGTCTTCTACCGGGTTGCCAGCTTCTACCTCAAGAGTCCCAGCGTAAGCTGTGGGCCGATCACTTGGATCATTCCAGATCAGTGCCGGTGAGAGCTTCAGCAGGGTGAAGGTGTTTCGCCAGCCACGACCATTGTCTATCGTGGCTTTCCAGATTGCCTTGTCTTGGGCATTGGTTTGGATTACCCCCTGATCTTGCAGCATGTTGAAGAAAGGCGCATTCGTACTGGGTACACCTTCAACGCCTTTGGTCAGCAAATAGGCTCGCAATTGATCAGCAATAGGCTTGCTAACCAGCCAAAGAGCATCCTGTGTCAGCCATCCATCTGACGGTCCATCGGGTTGATTCAGTTTGAATGTATCTCGGACCAGGTGACGCAACCCATCTGCTAATTGACGCTGCAAAGACTGTTTGGGCGCGGACAGCGCGCGGGCTGGATTTCCACCGAGCTCCTGTGCGACGGACGCCTGATCGGCCTTGACCACGATCTCTCCCAAAATGCCGGCATGTTCGTACTGACCAGCCAAAATGAAGATTAACTGCGACCACACTTCGGGGAAATTACTGAGCCAATCTAAGATTTCTGAGGAGAGGATCTGCGCGTAGATCAGTGCGGCAGCGGCTCCGTGAAGTTGGTAGTTGCGTCCTTTCACGTAACGGAATCGATAGGGACGATCGATTGGGCCGTGCCACGGGTGCCAGGTTTTACCTCCTGCCAGCTCGACGTGCACGTCGACGGCGATCTTGCCGAGGTCGTGTATCAGAGCGCCGTAAGCCGCGGCGGCAGTCCAGGCCTCAGCCTGTGCTGATTGAGACTCCGGCGGTGCGCCTATAGGAAGCAGGTAGCTCTGTCGAATTTTCAAGGCATAGGCGACGATTTCAAGCCCGTGATCCAGCATGCCGCCAGGGTGTGCATGATGGTGGTTTTGCGAAGCAGGGAGCTGCTGGACCAACTCCGCGTAGCGCTCAAGTGGACGCCTATAGAGCTCGACAAACTGTGAGCGAGATAACGATGCGCGCTGCCAAATGTTCTCCAGTAGTTTCTGACGGCGCGGCGATGCCAGTAGTGCTTGGCTAGAGGCCGGCTGTATAAAACCGTTAGGGGAGGGGCTTTGGGCGGGTAGCGCTTTATTGCGGCGGAAAATAGAGAACATCGCCTGCTCCGTAAATGATTCATGGGGCAGGCTTTTCTCCTATCAAAGGGGGGGCGAGCAAGGGGAAAGGATCACTGGTTGCCTCGGGTATTTCTTTTGGCGAAGAGCCATCTTTCTATGGTGGTGACGGAGAAAGGAATGCAGAATTATCGTCGTTTCGGTCTAAGGGCACGGGGCCGCAGATCGACTATGTGAGGAAAAAATGATGGTTTCACTTCGCTACGCTACGAAATCAACCTCAGATAATGTTTGGGCACTTTGTGATTTGATACGTGACAATAAGTGTGATGAGATCATTCTTTTTGCTAGTGTAGGGAATGATCTTGATGATGAGGAAGCAAGGTGGGACAACAACCTTCCTCTGGTTGTCGCCTTAGCTAAATATATTATTCCTCACGTTGATAGCGTCTTGGTCATTTTTGATGGAGTGTTTCTAACCGCTGCGCGTTCCGCTCGTTATGGTGAAGTACGTGAACTGCTGGATGTAGCTATTGCGTCTGACAAGGTTTATTACTCTGGGCAGAGAGCCCCACTTACTAGCGAAATGACTCCTGACGAGGCTGTTTCAACTCTTATTAATTTAGGTTCTATCCAACCGTTGACGGTTGAGTCCAGAGCTGAATACTTTTCTTTGCTTAGTAATTTTACAGAAGACGAGTTAGTTGAAGTTTATTCGACTCGCGAGATGCGTTGATGAGATTGGACCTTTTTCCCGCTGAAAGCGGCCCTTTCGGGTAAGGCTTTTACCCTTGTGAACCATTCCATTCGCTTCTACAAAACCTTTTACCTTTTGGGCCATTTTTGTTGTGAAAGGGGGGCATCTGGTGCTGAAGGCAAAGGCCGTTTGTCTCATGATCTTGCAGCATAGAAAAATCGGTATTATAAGTAATGTCAAATCGCCCCTAGACCGGGTAAGAAGGAGACGCACCATGACCGCACAGACCTCTCAGGGAGTAGCAAGTCGCTTAGGCTATGGCCTGGGTCAGGCTGCGCGCCTCGTTTGGTGCAGTCAGAACCGTACCCTGCGTTGGGTCAAGCGTCTGGTTGTGGCTGCCGTACTCCTATATTTTTCTGCAGACATTTTCAGCGGGATTATCAGCGTTGCAGTATTTACCTTGGTTTTGGGTGGAGGGCTCTGGGCGTTGAATCACAGACCTACGCCTCGCAGAAACCAGATAGAGTATGGTCAATGCTATGGCCCCGATGGCTATGGGTACTATGTTGCTGGTCAACGTGTAGACGACGATGATTAAGGGTCTCATATCAATGATATGAGACCCTTACGTTACATAACGCTACGTTTGACAGTATTCACCCCTTCCTGACCTGCCTTTTGAACATCTTTTGTTCCGCTGGTAAGGCCTTCCAATGCTTTTCCTGCGCTCACCCCTGCCCATCCCAGCGCGCCCATCCAAAACACTGGCAGGATGATGAACATCGAGCCCATCACGAAGTTTAAGATTGCGTCCTGGGTGGCAGTGTTCAAACCCATCACAGGATCAAATGATAAATGCGGAGAACCGGCTCCATATAAAGCGTCCAATATCGTGGTATCGACCCATCTAGCCAGTTGAAACCAAAAGTCCACGAATATCAGAGCGAAAAAAACAACGGACATAGTCATGGCCACTTTTAGTTGGTAAGCCCCGACGATTAGCACCAAGGGAATGCAAATCACCATCGCCATTTTCAAGAACGCCATGACCATCGGTAGCGCCTGGCGAACCATGTCCATCGCTGGAAAATAGGCCATAGATCCTAATGCAACCCCGAGAGTCCCCGCTGCCCGGGCTGCACCATTCCACACAGTTCCGTCGATTTGTCCCCCGTAGTCCGTATAAACATCCCCTTTCACCTGGTTCGACGGCGAGACCAGTTGCCGGACAAGCGAGTCAGTGACTTCGTCCGGGGACAACCACTTTGCCCAGCCGAGCATTTTGGTCATGAGGTCCGGCGACACTTGAGCCTTGATACGGTCCCGCAGTCCCACTCCGCTATCTGACCACCATTGTTTGCAAGTTGGATAGCCCCCACCTCCACCCACTTGTGGTAAACCCACATCACGAGATGCGTTATAGGGCCATGATGCCCTTGGAGTTTTGGAGTAGTCCGTGTCGTAATAACCCGAGGTGTTCAATAAATAGTGCGAACCAATCCAGCTGAGTTCCTGCGCAAAACGAGGGTCATTCCCTTGCGCTCCCAATTCGGGTTGGCGCATGAATAATCTGGCACGGGAGGGTCCATAGCAATCGTGCGTAAAGTCGCCAATTTCCTGAGCCAATAGCGGGTTGTTGATCTTGGTGTTGCTAACTTCCATGCGTACTTGCCGTAAATCAGTCCCGCAGGGAATTGCTGCTACAGCGCCATTGGTTAATCCCTTTGATAATGCATGCATTAATGCCCACCACATGGGCATCTGGGCACTCTTTCCTGCCAGTGAGCTGAATGTTGTGTTCCAGCCTGTGTCTGTGGGTTTAGGTAAGTTGTATTGACATTGCTGAGCTCTACTCTGGTCAAATGCCAAGGTATCAAAACTCACATTGACGGCTGGTACAGCGAAGAATGCGACTACGATGTAGCCAACGTAGATATTGGTTTCGATACGTGCCAGTGAGAGAACGCCTTTGTTGCCCTCATCGGCCCCCTCACCACGGACTTTCAGCCACTCTCGAATAACGATGATGCAGAAGGGGAGGGCGAATAGACCGGTATCTGAAATCATCGCCCAGATACCATTGTTGATGATCCAACCGACCAACGTCAGGTAGTACTCTAAATAGTCATTGGTGTAGAGCGTCACAGAACACCCCCTGCCTGATACAGCACCTTGCTCAGTTCAACCATCAGAAATAATAAGATCACCATTATCTCGATCTTCAACAGGCCTTTGCGCCGTTTCGAGCGTTCTGAGTTCGATAACCGTACCTTGAATTTGAACCAGGCAACGGTCAGTGCGATATAAAGCATTAGGCGCCAGGTAAAGAGCGGCCAATAGTGGTCGGTGCGCCAGGCTTGCCATTGCTCGGCGCTGTCGAACATGTTCATCAGGACAGCGCTGAGTAGGACTACGAGGGCGGCAGTCGCGAGCAAAACACCCAGAACAAGCAGAATGCTCCTCCCGGTTCGTCGAACCAGCGAACGGTTGGGAGCGGCGACAGGCTCCTGTATTTCGGTCATGGCCTTTCTCACTGTTTGTTCTGGGCGGGTGACTGCAACTGGTCCAATCGATTCGTTTCTGGGGCTCCCGGGGACACGCCACGAGAGTCTTCTGCCCGTGCTTTGCTGCGTTCAATGATGGTCAGAGGCGAGTTCTTCGCGAGCTGCTGACGCATGTCCAGTTCCATTTTGAGGTTGCCGATCTCCTGTTGCAGCGAGGAGCTCTGCTGGCCGACTGCCTGGACGGCGAGGTCATTAGCCGCGACGTTCGGTTCCCGACTGCCTGCCATCAAGGTGCGCTGTAGGGTCAGAGCTTTCTCCAACACATCGGACAACGCGACTTCGGAGGCAAGCCGGCGAGCGAGTACGTCCTGGTCGCGCTCATCCTTGAGTGCTGCTACAACGCCTCGGGTGATGGGTAACGAGTTGCTGCTCGCTGCTTCCAGGTTTTCTAGCGACAGCGTTTTGCTTCCGCTCAGCAGTTCCTGCAGGGCCTTCAGCTTGGTGTCGTACGTTTCCTGGATCAGCGGCGTGAGGCCGACGCCTGCGGCTGTCACCGTTTTAGGGCAACTGTCACAGGTCTGCTGTTGTTGTTCACCCAGGACACGATTGGCAAAGGTGGTGGCTTCCTGGGGCGATGACCAGACATTGCACACCATGCCGTTGTTGCAGTTCGCTTTACTGATGGATGCGGTGTCGCCGGCCGCGCGCTTGTTCAGAAGGTTGTAGCCCGCCTTGGTGACGTCGCCTACGATACGAATTGGCTTCTGACCGGAACCACCTGCTCTATCACCACCAACCCAAGTGACGCCATCGTTTCCACCTTTCTTTTCGACTTGTTCCACCGCCGACACTGCGTCTGTGTTGGATGTTAGCGCCTGACTCATAGCCTGACCTTCAGCAAGCTTGCCCCAGCCCATTTGGTTACCGGCGATATCCGCCATCTTTTCGCCAATGGCGCGGCAGGTGCCTTTGGAGCGGTCGAAGTCCAGGCGGGCCTGCAAAATGCCGTTGGTGATGAGGTTGTATAGCGCCGGGTTCGCACGTTGAAGAATCAGTGCCGGCAGCGAAGCCACGGCGCTGGTGGCGCTCTGTACCACCGAGCTCATGATGTTTTTGAAGCCGGAAGTGGCACCATTCAATTGGTTTTCAAGGGTTGTGCTCAGGCTCATGTTTCCGCAGATTAGATTGGTATTCCAACCGCCTCCCACAGAAATACTATCCATGTTGCCTGCGCTCCCCATGGTGACTGCGTTGCCGCCGCCAATGCTATACAGCACGTTGTCCCCAATGACGCTTCCGGAGGAGGAGACGTTGATTGGATCAGCAGAGAGCGCTATTGCACTGCTGAGGCTGCAGGCGAGCCCTATCGCCAAGGTAGTGAGTTTCATGCTTTGCTCCGATCGCTGTTTCATTGGAAGTCCGTACTGCCGAGGAAGGTCTGTCCTCGACGCTGGCAACACGAATAAGGGCGCCAGAGTGCCCAGGCGTAGCCGCCATCCTGCGCATCGATGTTCGGATCGATGGTGGGAAAGGTTGCGCAAGTCGGGTTGAGGACTGGGGTGAGCTCTTGCCACTTACCAGTGGAGGCGTCACCTTCGCGTAGCGGCCCTGCGGGCCAGTAACCGGGGTAGGGAAGGGCGAGCATCGGCAAGTAGACATGGACCTGGCCTGGGCGGGTAACCACGTCGCCGGCACGCTGCGCAATAACTGCGCCCGTTTTGTAGTCGTCAGTCTGGTTAAGGAAGCCGCTACGCGGGTAGACGTTCCCCCAGCTGCTTGCTGAGAGCAGGCTACCGACTTCGCGCATGCCCGGAATGAGTGCTTCGGGGTATACGGATTCCGGGACGCCGTATCGCCAAGCAATGGGGTCAAGGGTGCTCAGAAAGTAAGGCACAAGCGGTAAGGTTGCGCCTTTGCATACATAGCCCGAGGCGCTGGCAAACTGACTCAACGCCGCACCACCTGGATGGCCGATGACATCGGCTTCCTTAAATTTGATGATGTTGTTCTCTGCAACGTGATTGGTAGTGCCGTCGTTGCCCGCTTGGGCCATCGGATTCGGGGTGCCAAGAGGTGACATCTCTATCCAAGGGTTCATCCCGGTATTCGCATATGCAGACACCACAGCGTCCGGTACGTAGTGACGAACCTTGGTCGAGGTTTTGACTTTGCATCCGAATGGCGTGCAGAGCAGCCAATAGCAGATGCCGACCACTTTGTACTCCAGGCAGGTTGGTGACAGGGTCGAGGCAATAATCGCTGCCGAGTTGATCGCAGCCGATGCACTGAATGACAGGCTGAAAGTGATAGCCAGCGACAAAGGCCGGATCGCAAAACGTGAGCGTCTCATCGTGACAGGCTCCGTGCTCGTTCAATCAACGCGACGGCTTTAGCTGCGTCAGGCTCGCCGTACACGACGTAGCGACGATCTACGACCACGGCTGGGAGTTTTTCGACTCGCAGGCTCCAGGCGTCTATGACGCCCTGCTGGGCTTGGGCCAACTCGTTTTGCAGATGCTTCCCTGCAGGGCTGACAAGGTAGCGTTGAATGGCCGCTTCTGCCTGGCGTGGATCGGCGGGTAGTTGGTTGGAAAGTTGTTCTTCAAGGCGCTGCTGATCATCCAGGAAGATGACGCGAGCGCCAGAAGGTGCGGATACTGGATGTGCTCGGTTTGTAATGACCCACGTCTCCGCGTGGGACGCAGTTGACAAGAACAGTAGCAGTGAAAACAGCCAGCGCCGCGTTTCGCTAATGTGGGTAAGGATCTGGAGCATGGCACCGTACCTGATATGGATTCAGGTACAGAAGACCGGATGGCTGTCTTGAGCGCAGTAAGAAATAGGAATTTGGAAGCTTTGGGTATTTGAGAGCGACGAATTCGTGTGGGTTGGATTAGAGATGGCACTTGGTCGGCTCAAATTGACGACGCAGTGAGTACGCAGTTAACTGGCTATCCACACAGCAAGAGTTCAAGCCAAGTTTATGAGGCGACCCTTCTTGGCCCCATCGCCGCCGATGGTCCACAGTACGCCAGTCGGACGAGTCTCGCCACCGCCCCACGACATAACGAAAAATCACTTCTATTGAAGCTTCGGGCGACATCAACGGCAAAATGCTCGCCCTGCCGATATCGTCAGCGGGTTTGGTCGTGCTGGAGAAAACAACCTCAAGATTCGAAGGCTTTATCTTTATCCTTGGGCAGGCAGTAGTTTGTGCTGTCCTGCTTGAGATCCTTCACGATCAAATGTTGCAAACGGAGCGCCTGCTGCACAGCTTCAATGTCATCTTCGATGACGTTAAGGATAAGATAAAAACCTATCCTCCGAGACCGTATTGCTGTTAAAGACCATCCTGCCGATTGCGTTTTCGGTGCTCTACGTAGTGCCTAATTTCCGCAGCCCATGAGGCTTTTGTGACACGTTCGTAGTCTCATTTAGCTACGCCCAAACGATTCATCCGCCTGTAGCGGTCAAAGCCGCTTTTCATAATAGGAAGATATGCATTTTTATAAAAAATCTCTAGATGCTCCAGGTGGGATACGAGTTGATTTCTGATGGTCGTATGATGCATTCAGCGTGCTCTGCCAATAAAGCTAAACTTTAAATAGTTGAACTCACGAGCTCTACGAGAGGCCTTACAGATATGTAATATTCGCGGCAGCTTCCTGAAAGGCATCACTGGTTATCCTCTAGTCAGAAGTAAGTGAGCACTAGGAGAAAATCATGAAATTATTAAAAGTTGTTTTTGCCGCTTCCATCTTGACCATGTCTTCTTTGGCCATGGCTGAAGGAGGTGGTGACCGTGTTTATGGTCGAATGATGCAAGAGAACCAGAAGGCGATGGAGCAGTACGCCTTAGAAAACGGAAAGGCGACACCTGAAGTTGTTCATTATGAATACGGAATGAACCTCGATGTCCAGAAGGTAATCAGTACCACTCAAGCCAATAAAACCTGTGGCGTAGCCCCTTCGCGCATGACCTATGAAGATTCGGCGGGCAAGCTCAACACCTTGGAATACAAGGTTATGGGTACTAACTGCCCTCACGGAAGTTAATTAGCGTTAGCCCTGACTGCGCAAGGTTGTTCGGTATGTTTTGAGCCTGCTTGCTGTTCGCTGACACAGAAGTAATTTTCAGGTCACGCTGGAGTTATCTATTGTATGAAATTATGTCTGCCGGCACGTAGGAGAAATCCTCACGTGCTGGTGGCTTTTATAATTATAAAAAATATTTCATAAAGAAACTCTGCCAAGCTAAAGCCTGGAGTGTTAAATGAACAATAAAAGCATTTATGGTCTTTCTCTCATTTCCCTTGGCATGAGCATGGGGCAAGTTGCAGTAGCTGTGGAGCAAAAGCCTGAAGGGTTCATTGAGGGGAGCACCTTTAGTATTCTCAATCGGAATCTCTATCTCAATCGTGATTATCGAAAGGGTCAATCAAGCCCCACGGGCAATGGTTACTCAGCCGAATGGGCTCATGGCATCATTGGCCGATTCGAATCAGGCTTTACTCAAGGTACCGTAGGCTTCGGCATTGATGCGTTTGCAATGGAAGGCCTCAAGCTCGATTCAGGTGATGGTCGCTCGGGAGCCCGTAGCTCAGTCGATGTCTTGCCGCACAATAGCAAAGGCCAACCTGAAGACTCCTACTCAAAAGTAGGCGGGGCCGCAAAAGTGCGTTTCCTGGATACAGTCGTCAAGGTAGGCGACGTATTTCCATCGACGCCTGTCGTTGCCTATGGGGATTCCCGACTTCTCCCGGAGAGTTTCCGGGGTGCAACGTTCACTAATACCAGCATCAAAGGCCTGACCCTTCAGGGGGGCCGGCTGCATGCGATGAGCCAACCCAATTCCAGTAGCATGCGTGACGGCTTTTCAACTTTTTACGCCGGTGTAGTAGATGCTCCATGGATCGCTTATCTAGGGGGCGATTACACGGTCAATGAACACGTAGGTGTGAGTCTTTACACCAGCCAATTCAAGGATGTGTGGAACCAATACTACGCGGGCACCACATTGAGCTATCCACTCTCAGAAAGCGTATCGCTAATTGGCGGCTTTAATTACTACCGAGCGGTTGATGAGGGTGAAAAACTTCTGGGAAGCTTCGATAACAAGATCTGGAGCGGCAAGACCGGGGTCAAATTCGGAGCGCACGCCGTGACCGTTGGTTACCAGCGCAATAATGGTAACGACGACTTTGACTACCTTCGCCAGTCCGACTCAATTTTTTTGGATAACTCCATTCAGTACAGCGATTTCAACGTAAGCGTCCGAACTACACCGCCTTGCATCTCAGACCTTAATCCCCTTTAACCGCTGATTGACGCGCTCACACTCAAAAACTGCGAAATTGCACCCCACTTGACCACCCATTTGCGTTGCAACTGACCAATCATTTGCATTCGAAGTGATCAGGACTCTCGGCTCTGTAGGGTAAGAGCGTGGCTAAAAGCAGACCGTAGGTTTGGCCAGTCAACGGGGCTCATTGAGCGCCGCTCTTTTCCTGTTCAAGCCGACAAACAGGGGGGCAATGAAACGGGAAATCGTAGGCTAAGGCGCGAAGTTTTCGTGGCTATCTATTCCATGCAGCGAATCGATCAGCGGGCAGCTAACCGTCCCGTGGCTCGCGCAACAGTCATCAACCAACTGCGCCAGGACCAACTCGATCCGCCGCAGATCCGCAAGTTTCCCCCGCACGTCTTCGAGCTTCTGCTCGGCGTGCACACGCGCATCATTGCAGTGCGTACCGTCATCGAGCCGCAACAGTCCGGCCACTTCATCGAGGCTGAAGCCCAGCCGTTGTGCGGACTTCACGAATTTCACCCGTGCAATATCCGCCTCGCCGTAGCGACGAATGCTGCCGTAGGGCTTGTCCGGTTCGGGCAACAGCCCTTTGCGTTGATAGAACCGAATGGTTTCCACGTTAACCCCGGCTGCCTTGGCAAAGACGCCAATGGTCAGGCTTTCCGCAGTGTTTTTCATACCGCTTGACTCCGTACCTGACTACGGAAATAACCTTAACCCATCGATCAAACATTCGAAAGGTTGAACCCATGTCTGAATCACAAAAGGGCCGTGGTGCACTCCTCGCTGGAGGTCTGGCGGCGATCCTTGCGTCCACCTGCTGCCTGGGCCCGCTGGTGCTAATTGCCCTGGGCTTCAGCGGCGCCTGGATCGGTAATCTCACCGTTCTGGAGCCCTACCGCCCGTTTTTCATCGGCGCGGCATTGTTGGCGCTGTTCTTCGCTTACCGGCGCATTTTCCGCCCGGCTCAAGCCTGCAAACCCGGTGAGACCTGCGCAATTCCGCAGGTACGAACTACCTACAAGTTCATTTTCTGGCTCGTGATGGCACTCGTGCTGGTCGCGCTCGGTTTCCCCTACATCCTCCCGTTGTTTTACTGATCAGGCAGGAGTCTCCCATGAAAAAGCTGTTTGCCGCTCTCGCGCTCATTGCCGTGGTTTCCCCGGTGTGGGCCGCCATCCAAACCGTCACCCTGTCGGTACCGGGCATGACCTGCGCCGCCTGTCCGATCACGGTCAAGAAAGCGCTGACCCAGGTCGAGGGCGTGACCAAGACCGAGGTGAGTTTCGAGAAACGCGAAGCCATCGTGACCTTCGACGATGCCAAGACCAACTCCGAGGCCCTGACCAAGGCGACCGAGGATGTCGGCTATCCATCTACCATCAAGCAATAGGAGGAAATACCAATGAGAAATCCTCTCAATCTGTTCACGCGGATCGGTGACAAAGCCAGTTCCGTCGGTGTGCTGGTTTCAGCCCTAGGCTGCGCCGCGTGTTTTCCTGCTCTGGCTAGCTTAGGCGCTGCAATCGGTCTGGGCTTTTTGAGCCAGTGGGAAGGCCTGTTCATCACCACGCTACTGCCCTTGTTTGCGGCCCTGGCGCTGCTCGTCAATTCCCTTGGCTGGCTCAAACATCGGCAGTGGCAGCGAACTGCACTCGGCCTGATAGGCCCTGTCCTGGTCTTGGCTGCGGTGTTTTTGATGCGGGCTTATGGCTGGCGGAGCGGTTGGCTGCTCTATATCGGTCTGGCCCTCATGCTTGGGGGCTCGATCTGGGATCTCGTGTCGCCCGCCCACCCCCGTTGCGCCCCGGGTGCCTGCCCACCACAGCCAAAACAGTAATGCCGCAAAGAGACCCATTTGAGGAAGTAAACGCTATGACCACACTGCGAATCCACGGTATGACCTGCGCCTCCTGTGCCGACCGCGTCAGAGATGCTCTGGAGGGAATCTCCGGCGTGCACCGGGCGGACGTCTCCTACGCCGGTGGGAAGGCCGAAATGACGGCCGACGCGGCTGTCAGCCGTGAACAAATGCAAGCCGCCGTCGAGGCCCTTGGGTATCAAGCGTCGTTCGAAGTCGCCTCGCTACAACCGCGCCCCGGCCAGCTCGATAAGGCGCTGGGCTGGTTGCGCAGCGACACCGAGGTCGGCAAAAACGGCGACGCGCTACACATTGCAGTCATAGGCAGCGGCGGTGCGGCAATGGCGGCCGCCTTGAAGGCGGTGGAAGCCGGCGCCCGCGTCACTCTGATCGAGCGCGGCACCATCGGCGGCACTTGCGTCAACGTCGGCTGCGTGCCGTCGAAAATCATGATTCGCGCCGCGCATGTGGCTCATTTGCGCCGCGAGAGTCCGTTCGATGACGGAATGCCCGCCACGCCGCCGACCGTCCTGCGCGAGCGGCTGCTCGCGCAACAGCAAGGCCTTGTCGACGAACTGCGTCACGCCAAGTACGAAGGCATTCTGGAGAGCACACCAGCCATCACCGTGCTGCGTGGCACCGCTCGCTTCCAGGACGGCCACACGCTCAGCGTCGAACTGGTCGAGGGGGGCGGGCGCGAAGTCGCGTTCGACCGCTGCCTGATCGCTACCGGCGCCGGTGCGGCCGTGCCGCCGATTCGCGGGCTGCAAGACACCCCCTATTGGACCTCGGAGGAGGCACTGGCCAGCGCCAGTATTCCGCAACGGCTCGCCGTGATCGGCTCATCCGTGGTGGCCTTGGAGCTGGCGCAAGCCTTTGCCCGGCTGGGTAGCCGCGTCACCATCCTGGCGCGCAACTCGCTGTTCTTCCGCGAAGATCCGGCCATCGGCGAGGCGCTGACCGCAGCCTTCCGCATGGAGGGCATCGACGTGCTTGAGCAGACACAAGCCAGTCAGGTGACCCACGCCAACGGCGAATTCGTACTGACCACCAACCACGGTGAACTGCGCGCCGACCAACTGTTCGTCGCCACCGGCCGCACGCCCAACACCCAAAGCCTGAACCTGGAAGCGGCGGGTGTACTGTTGGATGAACGCGGCGCCATTCAGATCGATCAGGGCATGCGCAGTAGCGCAGTGGATATCTATGCAGCCGGCGACTGCACCAACCAGCCGCAGTTCGTCTACGTCGCGGCGGCGGCTGGCACCCGTGCGGCGATCAACATGACCGGCGGCGAAGCTACGCTTAATCTCGATGCCATGCCGGCGGTGGTGTTCACCGATCCGCAGGTGGCCACCGTCGGTTACAGCGAAGCGGAAGCACAGCGCGCAGGCCTCGAAACCGACAGTCGCACGCTGAGCCTGGACAACGTGCCGCGTGCGCTGGCCAACTTCGACACGCGAGGGTTCATCAAGCTGGTCGCCGAAGCGGGTTCTGGTCGGTTGCTCGGCGTGCAGGCGGTGGCCCCGGAAGCGGGCGAGCTGATTCAGACGGCGGTGCTGGCTATTCGCAACCGCATGACCGTGCAGGAGCTGGCCGACCAGTTGTTCCCCTACCTAACCATGGTCGAGGGCCTGAAGCTCGCGGCGCAGACTTTCACCAAGGACGTAAAGCAATTGTCCTGCTGCGCTGGATGAATGGAGAGCACCATGAAATTTGCCCGCTACATTACCGAGATCGCCGAACGTCTCACCCCGACCAACCGGCCCAAAGGTTTTGCGGAGTTCTTGGTCGCGCTACTGGGTGAACTTGCCAAGGGACGCCCGATTTCGCGAACTACGCTTGCCAGGACTCTTGGCTGGCCCGCTGAGCAAGTGGCGGCTGTGCTCGAACAAGCCACCAGTACCGAATACGACAACGATGGGAACATCATCGGCTATGTCCTCACCTTGCGCGAGACGTCGCATGTCTTGGAAATTGACAACCGCCGGCTGTATGCCTGGTGCGCGCTGGACACCCTGATGCTCCCGGCGTTAATCGGCCGTACAGCTCGCGTCTCGTCGCATTGCGCTGCAACTGGAGCACCCGTTTCGCTTACGGTTTCACCCAGCGAGATACAGGCTGTTGAACCTGCCGACGTGGCAGTGTCACTGGTATTGCCGCAGGAGGCGGCCGACGTTCGTCAGTCCTTCTGTTGCCATGTGCATTTCTTCGCATCTATCCCAGCGGCAGAAGATTGGGCCTCCAAGCATCAAGGATTGACTATCGTAAGCGTCCAAGAGGCGTTCGGCGTGGGCCAGGAGCTTAATCGACATCTGTTGCAGACCCTTCCAATGAGAACATCGTGATTGGATTTCGACTCAATGTCCTACGGAGTGGGCATCGGATTTCTCTTTCCGACTTTGATCCGGTGATCCCAGCCATCGCCAAAGTCATAGACCTAGCGGAATGTCCTTTTCCCGTTCAACGCTTTGATCAGAGTCTTGCGGGTCTCCGAGTTCACGGGAGGCCCCCATCCATCGGAGTCGGGAATACCGTAACTCTCACCAGCTATTTCAAACTCATGCAGATGGTCATCGTGCCAGCCCATTGCGATCTGGATCACCGCGTGCAATTTGCCTAAGGTGATGTTCTCGGGCACCGCCACACGGCGCCAGATGGCAGGTTCGATCCACTTCAATTCAATGTGCAGTAGCAACAAATCAGGTTCGGGTTTTGGCAAGCGAACAGTTTTGACCATGGATCAGGCGGCCTCGCAGAGTTCCGTGGAGGCGAGAGAAACGTTCCAGGGCAGCAGTTCGTCGACCCGATTGATCGGGTGGTCGGCGATGCGCTCCAGCACGTGTGTCAAATAGGCTTGCGGGTTCAGGTCGTTGAGTTTGGCTGAACCCACCAGGCTGTAAATCGCAGCCGCTCGTTCGCCGCCGGCGTTGGAACCGACGAACAGATAATTTTTTCTGCCTAGCGCGACAGCACGTAGCGCGCGTTCGGCAGCGTTGTTGTCGATCTCAATTCGCCCGTCATCGCAATAGCGCACCAAGGCCTGCCACCGATTGAGGGCATAGAGAATCGCACCGCCCAATGCCGATTTTTTCGACAGTTGAGTCAGCGTCTGGTTGAGCCACGCGTGGAGTTGTTCCAGCAGCGGACTGGCTCGGCTTTGCCGAACCACTTTTCGCAGGTTGGGCGGTTGCCCTCGAATCTCGCTTTCGATGGCATACAGGGCCGCAATCCGTTGCAGCGCCTCGGCGGCAAGTGGTGACGCCAGGTCTTTGTAGACCTCGTAAAACTTGCGCCGGGCGTGAGCCCAACACGCCGCTTCCTCAATGGTGCCCGTGGCATATAGTTGAGCAAAACCGGCATAGCCGTCCGCCTGCAAGATCCCGCTGAAGCGCTTGAGATGCGCGCGGGGATGTTGCCCCTTGCGATCCGGCGAGTAGGCAAACCAGACCGCCGCCGGTGTCGCGTCCCCCGTAGGTCGGTCGTCCCGCACGTACGTCCACAGGCGCGCCGATTTGGTCTTGCCGTTGCCCGGCGCGAGCACGCCAATCGGCGTGTCGTCGGCATGGACTTTGTGTCCGCTCATGACGTGGTGCTCAAGGGCGTTGATCAGTGGTCGCAGCAACTGACTGCTCTGGCCAACCCAGTCGGCCAGGGTTGAGCGCTCCAGCTCCACGCCCTCACGGGCGTAGATCTCGGACTGCCGATACAACGGCAAATGATCGACAAACTTCGAGACCAGCACATGGGCCAACAACCCTGGGCCGGCAAGACCTCGGGCGATCGGGCGACTCGGTGCCGGCACCTGGGCGAAGTGCTCGCAGCAGCGGCAAACCCACTTCGGACGGACATGGCGAATGACTTTGAAACGTGCCGGAACGTACTCCAGCACTTCGGACACATCCTCACCTAAATGGCGAAGCGTCCCACCGCAGCCAGTGCATTGCGACTCGGGCTGATGAACGTGGGTTTCGCGAGGTAGGTGTTCAGGCAATGGTTTACGGCGCGAAACTGCGCGAGGTGCCGGCTCGACTGGAGGTGTCATTTCGGCTTGGCTGATTTGCAGCTCATCAAGGCTCAACTGGAGCTGGTCGATCATCGCTTCCAGTTGCTCGGAGCTGCGACCGAACTGCGTACGACGCAGCTTGGCGATCATCATCTTCAAGCGCTCAATCTCTGCGTGCTGGGCAGCGATCAGCGCCTTCAAGGCTTGAAGATCATTCGGCAGGGAGTCGGTCACGAGGGTCATGCCCGAATATTACTGGGGATTTTTTCAGCGCGGCAAGTCAGACCGCGAGGACGGGTGCTGTACGAATTGGCCGGCGCCAATCAATGCCCTCCAACAGCATCGACAACTGCGCGGTCGTCAGCGACACGCTGCCGCTGGTTGCTTGCGGCCAGACAAAGCGTCCTTGCTCCAACCGTTTGCAAAACAGGCACAAGCCGTCGCCATCCCACCACAACAGTTTGATCCGGTCACCACGCCGTCCGCGAAAGGCGAAGATCTGACCGGAGAAGGGATCGGCTTCCAGTTGAGTCTGCACCATGGCCGCCAAACCGTCGAAGCCACGACGCATGTCCGTGACGCCAGCGGCGATCCAGATACGGGTTCCAGCGGGAGGGGCAATCATCGCACTAACTGCTGCAAGACGAGTTGCAGCGTCTGCGGGTCTGGTGCTCCGGTGATACGCAACTTGGCTTTTCCTACCTCAACTGCGATCTCGGAATGACACTCTGCCTGTGGCTGGAAGACTGGCGGCAGATCCATTGGCGCCTCGATCACCTGGACTGGCAAAAACGAAGCACTCTGGCTGACCGGGCCGAATAGCCCTTCTTGGTATTGCTGCCGCCAGCGAAAGACCAGATTGGCATTGACGTCATGTTCGCGAGCGATCAATGACACGGAGGCGCCAGGCTGGAAGGTGGCCTCGACGACTTGGCGTTTAAAGTCCAGCGGAAAGTTGGGGCGGCGACCGGCTCGACGGGCTGGGGCAACTGTATCCAAGATAGTGTCCACTAAAAAATGGTGTCCACTATCTTGGCCAATTTGGAGGGCTGTCAGGAGAGGGTGCTGGCCGGACGGTTACATTTCAACTCACCGAAAGAGCAATCCTTGCAGCTGCGCTACGATCTAGATATGCAGGCTTTCGGCATCCCCGGTCTGAGCTTCATGACCCGCTACGCTAAGGGTTGGGATGCGGACTATTCCAACGCAAACAGCGTGTACATGCGTCGCGGAGCGGACGGTGCCCCATTGCAGGACCAAAAGCGTTGGGAGCGAGACATCGAGGCTAAGTATGTCATCCAGTCAGGCTCACTGAAGGACATGTCTTTACGTGTCCGCCAAGCAACGACACGAGCTACCGATTTCGAATCTGATTTGGACGAGGTCAGACTGATTGTTGAATATCCACTGCAACTCCTTTAACGGGCATTAGCCATCGGCATCAACTGTCCGGTATCCCCGATACACCCCGTCTCCTTGTTTCTCCTTTGGTTTGGAGACGGCTTAGGCGCCCTAGTGGCGCCTTTTTTTGTGGATTGAAGAAACTGTTGGTATATCCATCCCGGCGGCGAGCGTCCCTGGGGTTGTATGGCTGATTGGAACGTGTGAACATACTCTCAATATAGGTAGGGGGGGTATGGTATGGGTCATATGAGATCAAGCAAAGACAATCTTCTTAAGCGTGTAAAGCGAATCGCTGGGCAAGTCCAGGCGATTGAGCGAGCACTCGACTCTGATG
>NZ_JBMDIS010000200.1:0-598 GCF_057808775.1 Pseudomonas sp. FG86
TGCCAACGCCACCGTCAGCTTTCGTGAACAGGACACCTGGCGACCCGACGACCTCATCCAGATCACGCTGTTGGTCAGCAATCCCAACATCACGACTGAGTACAAGCAGAGCAAACGGTTTGACAGCATCCCGAACGACGAGGGCGTGCTCTCGTTCACCGTACCGGGTGAAGATATCAAGCGGTTTGACGGGTTGCGCGTGCAGGTGTTCTACACCCTTCTGCGCACCGGGCAGGACTCACTGAGCGAAACCTATCAAGTGGGCGAGCCCAGACGCGATATGCCCCCACCCAAAATCGAAAAGGCATCGGGCGCTCAACTGGACCCGGACGATGTAAAGAATGGCGCCAAAGTCATTGCCCCCTTCGCCAGCACGCGCGCAGGCGACCAGATGATCTTGTGGTGGACAGGCCCGCTGGCCAGCACCCAAGTCGACTACGATGTCCACCGGGATGGCGAACTCGCTGAGTTCGTGGTGCCGTACGTCTTTGTCGAACGCAACCTTGATCAGGACGTAATTGTTTCCTACACCCTCAAGCGTGGGCTTGAACCGACGCGTTACTCCGAAATCACGTCCGTGCTGATTGCCCGAGGCCTG
>NZ_JBMDIS010000201.1:0-552 GCF_057808775.1 Pseudomonas sp. FG86
GGCCAACGCCCCCGTCATAGCCAATGACGTTTTGCTTCATACCCGGAATATTGAGGCGATCGAGTTGCCTGGGTTGGCGGGGTGATTGGGGGGCCAGGGCAATGTCCATGGATTCTCTCCGACTGATCAAGCGAACACTCAAGCGACGCTATTGAGCGGTTGGTGTTATCAAACAATGATGGGTGGGGCATGGCTACTGTCAGAGTTGACAGGTAGCGACCAGTGGTCTCAACACCGGCCGCTTCAACACCAAAACGTTGAAGCGCTGCTTTTCGTTCCATTCGTCGCCACCTGTCAGAGTTGACAGTAGCCAGCGGTCCTCGCGCAGAGGTTCAATTTCGCCATACGCCTGCGAGGAAATCCTCATGATCAAGCACCCTGCACCGGTCAATCCGTTTGTACCCGATCTGCCACCGGTCGAGATTGGGCTCTTGCAACCCCCTATCGTAGGCGACCACGAGCGGGCCGATGGTGGCATCGGCATTCGGCATACCGAAATTCCCCTGGTGGTGCATATTGCCCGTCCGCCTTCAACGCCCAAAGGCACCAGCT
>NZ_JBMDIS010000202.1:0-470 GCF_057808775.1 Pseudomonas sp. FG86
ATTCCCCTGGTGGTGCATATTGCCCGTCCGCCTTCAACGCCCAAAGGCACCAGCTTTGAGTTTTACTGGGCAGGCGTCGCGGTGGCGTTCAACCAGATTCGCGACGGCGACGAAAACCTGACCCGTATCCCCTTTACGATCTCCCAAAATTTCATTCGCGAGTCGTGGGCCGACCCGGTACAGGTCAGGGTCATCCGTCTCAGTGGGAACCCTTCGGAAACCATGCCGTTGCGGTTGCGCGTCAATCTGCGTCGTCCAGGAGGCATCGCGCCGGAACCCACCCAGCCCGGCAATCGAAAACTGGTCCTGGTGCTGCCGCCCGATGTAGAAATTGACGGTATCAATGATGACCGTGCCAAGCTCGGTGTTCAGATAACGTTCCGACACTGGGAGAATATGGCGCCCTATGATCTACTTCGGCTGGCCTGGGGCAACGTGATCATAGAGTACCGAGTGCAACCCGCTGACGT
>NZ_JBMDIS010000203.1:0-447 GCF_057808775.1 Pseudomonas sp. FG86
AAATCACCCTTAATGCAGGGGGCAGCTACATCACCCTCGATACGAGCAGCATCGTGTCCGGGACTCAGGGGGACTACCTCATCAAGTCGGCGTACTTCGACTTCCTGGCCCCAGCCCAACAAGTTCTGGATATGCCACAGCCCCCTCAATTCACCGAGCATAAATCCAAGGCCAACGGGCCTGCGGGTTTCTCTGGCTGATTCCTTTGCGAACCAGGAGCGAATCACATCATGGCTAACTTATTCTCTGTGTTTTTTAACCTCTTAAACCCCGGCCGCACGGCGCCGATTCATGTGCCGGACGCACTGTCTTCAACAGCGCCGCAGATACCCCGGGCAGAGGCTCCTGCGTTAACGCAAACAAATGCCCATACACTGCAACCGCTGAAAAGTTGGAGCCATCCCTTTAAGGACAAAAGCAACTCACTGCTTCAATTAACCCAAATGG
>NZ_JBMDIS010000204.1:0-446 GCF_057808775.1 Pseudomonas sp. FG86
AATGGGCGGTCACGATGTACCGAAACGGGCGGTCACGATGGGCCGAAATACGCAGTGAGATTCATCTTGGCCGTGGTCATGCCCATGGTGATGATTATGACCGCCAGACAGCAAAAGCGCGCTCACCACATTCACTGCTAATCCGACAATTGCGATAAGAGTCGCTGTCCCGAATTGCACTTGAGTCGGTTGAAAGAGACGAAATAGCGACTCTCCGGCAATTCCCAAAGAGACCAGTCCCAAAATCAGAGCAGATGCGAAGCCACCCAAGTCTCCAACCTTGCCAGTTCCAAAACTGTAGCGAGCATTTGAGGCATGTCTTTTTGCGTAACCGTAAGCAGCTGCGGCTATGCCAAGTGCTCCAGCGTGTGTTGCCATGTGAAATCCATCAGCAAGCAACGCCATTGAGCCAGTGAGATAACCTGCGGTGATTTCAGCAACCATCA
>NZ_JBMDIS010000205.1:0-441 GCF_057808775.1 Pseudomonas sp. FG86
AAATAGCGTCGCATGCCAGATATGTCCTTTTGTTAACTGGGACAAGCACGCTAGGCGAGGCGAGAAATGCCTAGTAGTCAGACGCTTCTTGGGTTGGTGTAGGTTGCTTCCGTTTTCGACTTGATGGGCCATTCCTGGCCCGTTGCGACTAACCCGTAGTGCTGCCGAGTTGCCCACGTTCTAAAGCCTGCGTTCGGCCAGCGTATGTGCCGAGTTCGGTGCAAATGTGGGAGGGGCTTGCCCCCGATGAGCATAGGTATCTACACAACTTTGGCTCAACGCTGAACGCCCGGCAGAGAGGGCTGTTGTGGCGAGCGGGCTTGTCCCGCGTTGGGATGCGTAGCAGCCCCAAAACCAGCCTCTACAGAGCGTCTGATACACCGCGTTCTTCTTTACTGGGGCTGCTTCGCAGCCCAACGCGGGACAAGCCCGCTCGCCACA
>NZ_JBMDIS010000206.1:0-438 GCF_057808775.1 Pseudomonas sp. FG86
CACCAGCGGCGGCACCCTGGCCAACGACAGCTACAACTCCAGCTACGACAACGCCAAGGAAAAATCCTGGCAGGTGCGCCATGACTTCAATTTCGTGGTGCTTGGCATTCCCGGGCTGACCATGATGAACCGCTATATCAGCGGCAGTAACGTACACACCGGGGCGATCACCGACGGCAAGGAATGGGGGCGTGAATCGGAACTGGCCTACACCGTGCAGAGCGGTGCACTGAAGGATTTGAACGTCAAGTGGCGCAACTCCACCCTGCGTCGGGATTTCAGCAATAACGAGTTCGATGAGAACCGGATCTTTATCAGCTATCCGATCTCGTTGCTGTAACCCCTGTGGCGAGCGGGCTTGTCGTGGTGTGAGGACCGACTGCTGTGGCGAGCGGGCTTGCCCCGCGTTGGGCTGCGAAGCAGCCCCAGAACCAGCCG
>NZ_JBMDIS010000207.1:0-432 GCF_057808775.1 Pseudomonas sp. FG86
GTTATCCCTGGCTGGACCTCAGGCTTGGGGTTGGGCGTTACGCCGGGGTTCACATTCAGCCTAGGTTCCGCACCGGGCTTGGGCACGTCTAGCTGCACCCGCGGCCGCGGCCCGCTGTCCGGTAACGCCTTCGTATCAGGGCAATGGCAATGGCTGACGTTCACGTTCACATGCACATTGGACTGAGCGTCGTTGTTCACGCTGATGTGGGGCTTTGGCACACCAGGCAAATCCGGTATCTGATGCAGTTTGCGCGTACCAGGCGGTACCAGTGACAGATCACTTTGCTGAGGCTTCACCGGTAGCTTGCCCTCATCCGGCTTCACGCCCGGTAAGTCTTTTTGCTGAGGTTTCACCGGCACCTTGCCCTCATCCGACTTCACGCCCGGCAAGTCTTTTTGCTGAGGTTTCACCGGCACCTTGCCCTCATCC
>NZ_JBMDIS010000208.1:0-430 GCF_057808775.1 Pseudomonas sp. FG86
CAGGTGTTGATCGACCACGCGGTCGTGACCCAGCAGTACCGAATGGAGTTGGCCAACGGTGTGAACTGCCAGATCCCAGTGCCCACCGACTATCGAAACGCTGAACAAGCACACCTTGCCAATGGCGGCATGCACAACCACCGCTCGCGAGCCGACGCCGAGGTGAGCCAACCCACCTCGCACACCGATCACCGTGCCTTGTACGCGGCAGCGATCAGAGCAATCAGTGAACAGGAAGGGAAAGCCTCATGACCGAACCCGACATCGTCAGCCCCGTCGCCCTGCAACACACCCAGCAGGTCACCTGCACCCCGCCCTGGTACGTGCAGAACACCGAATATCCACCCGCGCTGGCGACCTATCAACCGCTGATCAACGGTGAAGAAACCTTCAAGGCCGTGCACCTGGCGATCGCCCAGGCCACCAAAAC
>NZ_JBMDIS010000209.1:0-415 GCF_057808775.1 Pseudomonas sp. FG86
ATGGGGACTCTGGAGCGCGGCGAGGCCACCCCGGTTTCGGTAATGGAAATGGCCACCGCATAACCAAACACCTGCACAGATCCAATGTGGGAGGGGGCTTGCCCCCGATGAGGGAGTGTCAGTAGATGCATCTGTAACTGAACCACTGCTATCGGGGGCAAGCCCCCTCCCACAGGGATCTACTGTGATTTCAAAATTGGAGTTATCCATGCAGCTTTTCAGTCGTGGCTTTTGGCGAATGGGGACTCTGGAGCGCGGCGAGGCCACCCCGGTTTCGGTAATGGAAATGGCCACCGCATAACCAAACACCTGCACAGATCCAATGTGGGAGGGGGCTTGCCCCCGATGAGGGAGTGTCAGTAGATGCATCTGTAACTGAACCACTGCTATCGGGGGCAAGCCCCCTCCCACAGGG
>NZ_JBMDIS010000021.1:0-102958 GCF_057808775.1 Pseudomonas sp. FG86
GAGAAACCGGTCACGTTGTTAGCGAAATGACCGGTCACGATGAGCGAAATACGCACTGAGCCATTGGTGTAGGTGTAGATCCACTTCTCGTCAGTCTCGCTGACTGCGCTCTTAGCGTAGGGCTCACCAAACAGCGACTTCAACTCAGTAGTCGTCGTTTTACCTTTGGTGATGCTCGCTACACTGGCCGACGGAAAGTCTCGCCCTGCGGTGTAGTGGGACGTAGCGCAACCGCCAAGTGCGACACAGATCCCCATTACTGCGATGAGCTTTTTCATATCCATCCTTGATCGTAGGAAGCTCCAAATCTAGCTGGCATCGAGGCTAAAAGCCATCACCAAGGTGATCAGCTACTTTCGTGCATTCGCAGATAATGCTTTGCACATGTAGCAAGCCGAGCCAGGGCAAAGCCTCCTGAACTGCTCCGTCTGAGAAATCAGAAGCGGCGCAGAGCCTCGTTGGTTTGCTGCATAGCCCTGCAGCTCAAAAAAGCCTGATGCAGTTGTTGTCAGCAAATGAAAACGAGCGATTCCCTGCTCGGCGCCTATTGCTTCAATGACTCGAAGCACCTCAGCCCCAACCCCTTTCGATCTGTACGCCGGCTCTACGACCATGGAGCGCAGCAATCCATCTGTCCCATGCGTTTCAAACCCTCCCCATCCAACAGTCTCACCATTCCGTGAGAACTCAAAAAAGGTTCGGCCTGGAAGATCAATATCGTCTGCTGGAAGGTCAGCAGATTTCAGCGCATCGCGAAATCGCTGCGACTGCCCTCCGGCTATTTTCGTTGCCTGGATCATCATCTCCTTGCCCATCCCCTTATCTCCTTGGTGCCGCTTTGTAGGAACTGTCACGGCTCAAGCCGAAGCAGCAGCCATCATACTCGCTTTACCAAATATTCGCCAAAGCGTATATTCGATTTTCCATATGCATCGAGTTTAACCATGAGCCCTGCTATCAAAGTGCTTTTCGTGTGCGCTGCCAACTCAGCCCGCTCCCTGCTTGCAGAGGCTTTGCTGCGGCACACCGACCCGCGCTTCGAGGCCTTCAGCGCAGGATCTGAACCGTCTGAGGTTGATCCGCGCACGACTCAGGCATTGGAGGCAGTTGGAGTAGACGCAACGGGCCTGCGCAGCAAGTCCCTCAGCGAATTTCAAGCTGATCGATTCGATTACGTAATCACTCTTTGTGATAAATCCGCAAGCGAGTGCCTACCAATGCCCGGCGCAGGTGAAGTCATTGCATGGGATTTTCCTGACCCAGTAACTAGCGATGATCCTGGCGCATTTCGCCACTCGCTCCACGACATCCACGAGCGCATCAAGCTCTTCGTTTTGGTCAAGACCAAACACCTGGAGGATCTATGACAGAACCCTTGAACCCCACCACCTTATTCAAGTGCCTGGCGGATGACACCCGAGCAAAAATTTCGCTGCTTGTCGTGAGTGAAGGTGAGCTGTGTGTATGCGAGCTAACGGCAGCACTCGACCTGAGTCAGCCGAAGATTTCTCGTCATTTGGCGCTGCTGCGCTCTGCCGGTTTGTTGTTGGATCGTCGCCAAGGCCAATGGGTGTACTACCGACTGAATCCTGATTTGCCCGCGTGGGTGACTGCAGTTTTGAAGGAAGTGGTAGACGCCAATCAGCAATGGCTGGAAACCGAGGCTAAGCGCCTCTGCGGCATGAACGACCGTCCGATCAACCAAGCCGTGTGTAGCTGATTCACGCCCAACCGGATTAATGAAATGCTGATTGCCGTATTGATCTTTATCGCCACCATCGTCCTTGTCATCTGGCAGCCCAAGGGGCTGGGGGTGGGCTGGAGTGCGATGTTCGGTGCCATCGTGGCGTTGCTGGCAGGTGTCGTTACCCTTGCCGACATACCGGAGGTTTGGCGCATAGTCTGGAACGCTACCGGAACGTTCATCGCGGTCATTATTATTAGTCTGTTGCTTGATGAGGCAGGCTTCTTCAAATGGGCTGCGCTGCATGTCGCCCGATGGGGAGGCGGGAGCACCCGCAAGCTGTTCGCATTTATCGTCCTGCTGGGCGCAGCGGTGTCGGCCCTGTTCGCCAATGACGGAGCAGCATTGATCCTCACACCCATTGTGATCGCGATGTTGCTGGCGCTGCGTTTTTCTCCTGCTGCTACGTTGGCATTCGTTATGGCAGCCGGTTTTATCGCCGATACGGCGAGCTTACCGCTGGTGGTTTCCAACCTGGTCAACATCGTTTCTGCCGACTACTTCGATATCGGCTTCAACGAATATGCTTCGATCATGGTGCCGGTAAACATCGTCAGCGTGGCGGCGACGTTAGCCATGCTGCTGTGGTTTTTCCGCAAAGATTTACCAAAGACCTATGACCTCAACCAACTGGACAATCCGGACGAGGCAATCCACGACCGGGCCACTTTTGTAGCCGGTTGGTGGGTGCTGGCACTACTGCTGATCGGCTTCTTTGTCATTGAGCCATTGGGGGTGCCAATCAGCGCCATTGCAGCGGTCTGTGCATTCATTCTTTACGTCATCGCGGCTCGTGGTCACGCCATCAACACAAGCAAGGTGCTCAAAGAGGCGCCATGGCAGGTGGTGATTTTTTCTTTGGGTATGTACCTGGTTGTTTATGGCCTGAAGAACGCCGGCCTGACCGACCACATCGCGCAGATCCTGAACGTGTTCGCCGGTTATGGCGTTTGGGGCGCGTCCCTTGGTACAGGGCTGCTAACAGCGTTGCTGTCTTCGATCATGAACAACATGCCCACCGTTTTGGTAGGCGCCTTATCCATTCATGCCGCCGAAGTCGATGGTGTTGTCCAGCAAGCGATGGTTTACGCCAACATCATCGGCTGCGACCTGGGCCCGAAGATCACCCCAATTGGGAGCTTGGCAACTCTGTTGTGGCTGCACGTGCTCGCCCGGAAAAATATAACGATCAGCTGGGGTTACTACTTCAAGACCGGGATCGTGCTGACCGTGCCCATCCTCGTCGCCACATTGTCCGCCCTGGCACTGCGCCTCAGTTTTTGAATCAAGGAATCGTCTGATGAAAGTCTTGTTCATGTGCACCCACAACAGCTGCCGCAGCATTCTGTCCGAAGCGCTTTTCAACCACTTGGCGCCCGAGGGTGTAGAAGCCGTCAGCTCAGGAAGCTTTCCCAGTGGCCGGGTGAATCAACGGGCATTGCAAACGCTGGAGGCGGCGGGTATCTCTACGGCGGGCTTGAGCAGCAAGGCTTCGGATGCTTTTGAAGGCTCACCTCCAGACATCGTGATCACTGTCTGTGACCGGGCAGCGGGTGAGGCATGCCCAATCTTCTTTGGGCCAGCTTTGAAGGCGCATTGGGGTCTGGCCGACCCGTCTGACGCTAGCGGTTCGGAAGCCGAGATCACCGCAGCTTTTGAAACCACACTCGCCAAAATTCACGAGCGCGTGAGCGCATTTCTTGCGCTGCCACTGAAGACCATCAGCGCTGAACAGTTGAAAGCTGAACTGAACCGCATCGGTTCGCTTTAAAGATCAACCGAGGCGGCACCCAACCAGGCGCCGCCGTAGGAGTTTATATGCAAGACACATTGCCGAACGTACACGCCGACCTGATCGACATTCCGTCGCTGGAGCAACTGTCGCCTCGCACGCCTTCGCTCCATAAACCTCGCATTCTTCTGCTGTATGGATCAACGCGAGAGCGCTCATTCAGCCGGTTAGTCACGCAAGAGGCGGCACGCCTGCTGAATGAGTTTGGCGCTGAAACCAAGATCTTTGACCCATCGGGTCTGCCGCTTCCGGATGACGCTGCCGATACACATCCCAAGGTCGCTGAGCTGCGCGAGCTGATGCAATGGTCTGAGGGGCAGGTGTGGTGCTCCCCTGAGCGTCACGGTTCTATGAGTGCAGTATTCAAAGCCCAAATTGACTGGGTTCCGCTGGCGATAGGTGCTGTACGACCTACGCAAGGAAAGACCCTTGCAGTGATGCAGGTCTGCGGTGGCTCTCAATCTTTCAACGTGGTTAATCAGCTGCGCGTACTGGGCCGATGGATGCGGATGTTCACCATCCCAAACCAATCTTCGGTTGCCAAGGCATTTACCGAGTTCGACGAGGCAGGTCGTATGAAGCCGTCCTCGTACTACGACCGTCTCGTGGACGTGATGGAAGAGCTGATGAAGTTCACCCTACTGTTGCGGGATCGCCAGGATTATTTGGTTGATCGGTACTCCGAGCGTAAAGAGTCCGCCGAAGAGCTTTCCAAACGCGTCAACCAGCGCTCCATCTAACGTCAGTACGAGGAAGCGATATGAGCCAGATCACGATCTACCACAACCCCGAATGCGGCACCTCTCGCAACACCTTGGAGTTGATCCGTAACAGCGGGGAAGAACCGACGGTTATCGAGTATCTGAAGACCCCGCCTGATCGCACCACACTTGTCAGACTCATTGGGGATATGGGTATCGGAGTGCAGGCTCTTTTGCGTATCAAAGGCACTCCGTACGAGGAGCTGGGATTGGGCGATGCATCGCTGACTGACGAGCAGCTCATCGATGCCATGATGGCTCATCCTATCCTGATCAATCGCCCCATCGTCGTGACGCCGTTGGGCACACGCTTGTGTCGCCCGTCAGAGGCCGTTCTCGACCTTCTGCCTCAGGAGCAGAGCGGCAGTTTCGTCAAGGAAGACGGACAAGTCGTCATTGATGAGAATGGCAACAGGGTTTGATCCCACCCGAAGTACGTGGCCTTGGAGTCCCATTCGCACTCCACTTGGCCACCGTCTGCATTCGACCTAACCAGCAATTGCATCTCGTTTGACCTGCTCGCTTTGTCAACATCATAGCAAAGAGCGGCCAATAGCAGAGTCCTGATCATCCTGTTTCGCCCTTCCTCCTATCTGAAGCCAGTTTCGGCAAATAGCTGTTTATGAGCTTTCCGTCAAACGGCGCTTACATAGGTATAGGGGGTATACCTATGATGCGCGTATGCACAGTCAAAGGGGGTTCTCCCATGGGCCATATAGCTTCAAACAAAGACGATCTTCTCAAGCGCGTGAAACGCATCGCGGGGCAAATCCAAGCCGTTGAGCGTGCACTGGAATCGGATGCCGATTGCGCGAAAACATTGCATCTCGTAGCTGCCACACGTGGAGCTATCAACGGATTGATGGACGAAATTATTGAGGATCACGCCAGAGAGCATGTAGCGAGCCCAACGCTTAGCGATGAAGAGCGCAACAAGGGTGTCGAAGAGCTTCTTGAAGCCATTCGCCGCTATTCCAAGTGAAAAATCTAGGTACATGCTCATGAGCAGCAGCCACAACATCGAAATTAATCACGTACATGACCATGTGTTCCTCGGGTCAGCACACGAAGAAAATGCCAAACGTACCCTTTGGGTTGTGGCGCTAACGGTGGTGATGATGGTCGGCGAAATCGTCGCCGGCTATATCACTGGCTCGATGGCTCTACTCGCCGACGGCTTTCACATGGCAACCCATGCAGGCGCTTTGGGCATCGCTGCAGTTGCGTACAGTTACGCAAAACGCCACGCCTCCAGCAGTCGTTATAGCTTCGGTACGGGCAAGGTTGGAGACCTGGGTGGATTTGCATCGGCGCTCATTCTCGGCATGGTGTCCTTGGTAATCGCCGTAGAGTCGGTCATGCGTCTTTTGCAGCCGACGGAGGTTCAATTCGGAACCGCTACGCTCATTGCGATTGTGGGTTTGATCGTAAACATTGTGAGCGCGCTTCTGCTTGGCCACGGTCACAGTCATGGGCACGATCATGATCATCATGGGCACGGCGATAACAACCTGAAATCAGCTTACGTCCATGTGATAGCGGACGCTCTGACCTCCGTCCTGGCAATTGCAGCACTGCTCGCTGGCCGGTATCTCGGATGGGTGTGGCTGGATCCGGTAATGGGCATTGTGGGTGCCATAGTTATTGCGCGTTGGGCATGGAGTTTGATGGGCGTCACCTCGGCTGTACTGCTGGATCAAACTGATGAGCACGTTGCAGATGAAATCCGCGAGCTGGTTGAGAAGCCGGGTGATGCAACCATTACAGACCTGCATGTCTGGCGGGTCGGGCCAGAGGCGCATGCGGCTATTGTCAGCGTCCTCGGCGAATCCACTTTGAACGCTGAAAGCATTCGTGAACGACTGAAGCCTGTCCACGAAGTCAGCCACCTTACGGTCGAGTTTCGATTAGTTTGATTCACCGGCTCCCCAACCTCGACTTCATAGGAACTCCTAATGCCACTAGGGAAACGTGAGCTTGCGCGTATCGAACGTCGATTAATTACTACCCTCACCGAAGCGTGCGAAACAGCAAAAGGGGAGATCGAAGGATTTACGTGGCTCACTCACACCGCCGACCTGAATGCGTTGAGTGAAACCCTCAAGGTAGTCTGGGTGTTCGAAACACTGGCTGACAAGAAGCTCGCCCAGGCTATAGCGAAGGCGCGCATTGTTGAGTTGACCTCTATCGCGTTGAACGAGGCCGACATCGATCTGAACCTTTCAGACCGCTATGTCTGCTTTGACTCTGAGGAGGAGTGCCAGCGCACGCATGGTGGCAACTGGAAAAATCGCCTTGCTCAATCAGGCGCGACTAAAGGGGACTGACAATGGCTAAAGAAATCGAAAATCCCTGTATCTCGACTTGCCAGCTAAGTGGTGATCTCTGTGTGAGTTGCGGGCGCAGCAAGGAAGACATTAGAAAGTGGAAACGCATGAAGCGGCCTGAAAAAATGGCAGCTGTGCAAAGAGCGAACGTGCGATTGAAAGGGCTGAAAAAAGCGCAAGGTTAGTCACTTCCACAGGATGACCGTTGCCCGAGCTGTGCTCAAGCAGCTGCAAGGCCACCTCACTGCCGAAGTCTGATAGTCACAACGCACAGCGAGTGAACCTACTGCGATGCAACCTCAAGCTTGGGGAAAAGAATGGGTTCCAACGGAGGGGTTGCCTGACACAGCCCAAGCCTCCAGTAACCGACGTCGTGCCATTTTCCAAGCTTGAAGCCCACTTCTGGATACGTCCCAATGTGTACGAATCCTAGCGACTCGTGCAGACCGACACTTCCTTCATTGGGCTGCGCAATTCCGGCGTAAGCTGCGCGAAACCTCTGCTTTTCGAGAATCGGAAGCAAGGTTTCATAGAGTTCACGGCCAACGCCCTGCCGGCGAGCCGACTCGGCTATATACACCGTCACGTCCACAGCCCATCGGTAGGCCGGACGAGCGCGATGCTGGCTTGCGTAGGCATAGCCCTTGATCTCCCCACCTTCTTCGGCCACCAAGTAGGGATATGTCAAAAGCGTTGTCGCTATTCGCTGAGCGATTTCCTCAGCGCTTGGCGGAATCTCTTCGAACGAGATGGCCGTTGTCGAAACGATGGGGGCGTAAATGCGCTGGATGGCTACAGCGTCTGCTACCGTCGCCGTACGGATTTTCAAAGCCATGCAAGTCGTCCCTGATTCGAAAGCTGAACATTACCCTTTTTAGATCAGCCTTGGACATGGTCGAAATGTGAAGATGTTATGAGCGCCACCATTCGCCTGAGTAGTTCAGCTAGGCCTCTACATCGATCTGACTGATACGACCTCAACATATTTGTACTTCTTCCTTGCAGCCCTCACGGCCTCCTGCTCCGCAAGCAACGAGCTCAACGTATCAGCCTCGTGAATCAACTCGGTCATTTTCCCCTCAAACTCGTTCCCAACCCGGAGCGTGACCCGCAGCCTGGGCGTAAACGCCTTCGTCACTTTCTTCTTGGCTAGTGGAGCCTCTGCGGGCTTCGTGAAAACGATCTCTGGCACAGGCTCCAGCACTAGCGGAGTAGAAACTTGCTCCTTTGGCTGAGGCGTACCAAAAAGGGCACGACGCATTTCTTCTTCGGTTAATTCAGAGTTCATAGAGCATCTCAAAGGGGTGGCACTTCACTGGTAAAATTCTACAAGGATTGCTGCTGACCGGCGTCCATCGGGAAACTGCTTGGACGTTAAATCCCCAGTTCGATTTCAATACATGAGCCTCGCAGGGCACGCGAAAGCTGCGCCTTTGGTAGCAATGTGATGAGCCCATCAACCAAGCTGCTGGCGTGACGAGCGTATAAGGTGACTGTGCCTGCAGCCCGAATTCGACCCGGTACGAAGGCACCGACTCGTTCCTGGGCAATTTTCAGTATATTCAAGACTTCTTGGCTAACCTTGTCGTGGGATAGATGCTCAACGACTGGTCTGGACGGGCACCCGGCGCGGCTCCACATTTCTATGACCGCTTGGAGGAGTCCGTCTGAGCCGAGATGCTCGAGGGCCATCTCCCATAACTGACCCTCCTGCGCCATATCCAGGCGAGCCCTAGTCATAACGGAGTTCCAACATGAGGCTCTTTCTTGATTGCGAGTTTACCCGGCTCTCAGCCACAGCGAAGCTGATATCACTCGCACTGGTAGCTGAGGATGGACGCGAATTCTACGTGGAATTGGTCGACACATGGCGAGAGGAAGATTGCAGCGACTTCGTCGTAGAGATCGTTCTTCCGCAGCTATGGGGCGGTGGCAATGCACAACCTACTATCGGGGCAAGAAGTGCACTGCTCGATTTCCTAGCCTCGTTCGACGAAGTTCTGGAGATTGTCACAGACGCTCCACAGTACGACTGGGAGCTTTTCTGCGAACTCGCATATGACGATGGTAAATGGCCAAGGAACGTCCGGAATTACCCCACTGACGGCACCACTCTGGATGCCACAAGTGACGGGGTTCCGCTTCCGCATCACGCTCTTCTTGACGCCCGTATCATCGCTAGCATGTTCACCGAAAGCGATCTGAAGAAAGGGTGATGAAGTCCTAAGAGGCCAAGGTGAGCTAAAGCTGTCTTCCACAGCATACCTTCCTGAGGCATCTTCAGCCTGGTGCTGGTCATTCAAAAATCAGGCCTGTTCGGACTTGCTGGTCAAATACCTACGAATAGTAGTTTTAGACAGACCCAACGCTTCCGATATCTCAGTCACTGACACTCCCTCACTGTTCAGGCGATTTGCCTCTGCGGCTTTCTGCGCTGCTCCGGATCGCGCCGGTCGACCAGGAGGAAGCTTCCCTGCACTTACCAACGACTCCATCTCAATATCTACGCTGTCCTTTTTTATCCTATTTAGTTGCTTATTCAAACGCTTCAGCCCCTCCCTAAGCGGCTCGTTGGACTGTAGACACGTCGCCATGAGAATCAATGAGGCCGGCTCAACCTCAAGCAGCGCTGCGAGACGAATGAGCACATCAATCGTGATGTTCACCTCCCCACGCTCAATTCGGCCCCAATAGGAACGGTCAATAGTGATCAGGTTTTCTTGCGTAAGACCTTTTTTTCTACGCAGTGCTCGCACCACTACAGCTAGGGCTTCTGCGGCCTCCATGACATTTCCCCACGCAAATCGAGGATAAGGCCATATTGCGATGCACCATAACACGGGCTATGATCCGTATTACGGTGCCATCAGCGTTTTTGAGGCCTGCTTTTCGATGCATATACATCCGTAAGCGGAGCTAAGCACCTTGCTTGCGGGAGCCATCTGCTCGAGTGCGAGCGACAACAAGCGGGATTGAATTGTCAATTTCCCGGTTATTAATGAAAGGAAGCCCTATGGCTAGCGTCGAAGAACCCGACTTCATGAATGCGCCACGGACACCACTTGAGGGCCTGTCGAGCACCTCTGCAGCTCGAGCTTTAGCAGTCGAACGCTTTCCTAAAAAGCCTTACTGCCTAGTCCGCGACTGGACAATATTTCGCATTGAAGTCACCCGCGACGAACTCTTCAAATGTCATGCAGCGGGCCAGCTCCCGATGATCCTGTTTGCTCACAACGTGGCCGAGGACAGCCAAGGCCGTTTCGAACGCGGCGATTGGGTTCGTTCAAGCATGTGCACCGGTCTCCACGACGGTATTGCGTTCGAGACCAGAAACTCTGTTTACGTATTGATTGGCCCTGGTCATGAACAGCTCGCAAGCCTGAAAGACGTTTTCTCCCTCTTCTAACCTGCGCTCTATATCGGAGCCCCTTCAGGCCAAGGACATACGATGTTTAGAACACACGACGCCGACATGCTGGGCCTACCAGGCATGTTCGGTGAGGGTCAGTACCAATGGCATCAGGTATCCAAAGTGCTTCGTAATCACTGGTATCACGTAACCGTCCAGGCCAAGACCAAGGGCCGAATTTCAGAGGCGGTTCTGATGGTCGACAGCGAACCTCGACTTCAGCAACTCCTGATTTCCCAAGACGCTGAGACGATCATCACAGAGGTGCAAGTAGTCACACCTGCCCACATGAATGGCACGGGAGTTTGGCGAATGGAGAAACTGACCAAAGTGACGCTTGGTGAAGACCAAAACGAGTGTGTTGTGTGCCTGCTGGAGGTGGAGACCGGCTCCAAATACCACAGCTCTCACCAACCTGGCTTCAGCAGCGATGCACTGAACAACGTCCGTCCGATCTATCACGTGAACATGATTCGTACAGCCTGAAATTTTCCAAGAGTCCCGCACGATATCAGGGCAGATGGTTTCGTGCGGATTTCCTGGTAACCCCATACGGGCTGCGAAAGGAGCACAATTATGCTGAATACTTTGGATGTGGATTATCATGGAAAACGACATACAGATTTCGATCTCGCACGAATCCTAAAAGCACAAGCGCAAGGCTTCGACAAACCGATAACAGCCTATCTCTGCGGAGTATCCATAAAGGCTCGTGCTGGATTAGGTGTCGTGTTTGGTCACAAGCGTAAAGACCGGTATGGGCGGTTTGGCGACGGGCACTTGATCCGCACTTCTGACGTGATTAAAGCGGAGCGCGAGGGCCGTTTTTGGGTACTGACAACCGTGAACTCGCGGTACGTAATCGCGACGTTTCAGCGCGGCAATGGGCGTGCGAGCTTGCGGGAGTTTCTGCGGCTTTCACAGGGGATGCGCCATTTCACCCCGCAAGTGTTGCAGTAATGGTCGTGTTTATCCTGGCCATGAAGCCCCATGAACAATCATAAGGTGGGGTTATGATCGTGAAGGCCGGAGAAGTCATCTGCATATCATCCGGCATTTTCGAAGGGTACGCCCGCGCAGGGCCATTTGTCGCAACGCAGGACTTCGACCTAGACTCATTCGTTGCAGAGACAATGAAGCCGTTCACTGAGAAATGGGAGGTGTCGAGCATGTTTAGGGATATCCCCAGGATGCTTTTCGAAATCGGATTCATCACCGAGTTGCCCTGTCGAAAGATCTATTTGGGGGCTATGGGCGAGGTCGACATCCGGGAAGAAAAGGAAGACTTCTGAAGTCTGGATGGATTCGGGGGTGCTCACCCCCGGTGGCATCGCGGCGGACAAGGCACTAAAGCTGTGAAAGCTTCCCGAACCCAGGGCCACTGATTTTAAGTGGCCCTGGCTCTGTCGATGCTTCAGCCAATTATTACGCCGTCAAGTTAAGTAAATCTAAACCACCAAATTGCTAGTGCGTTGATGATGAAAGCGATGGCCCCATGGGGCCCCGCAAAGTTAAGTCGTTGCGCGGTTAGACCGACAGGTACTCGTCCACCGATTTGACGGTGGCATAGCCGAACTCAAAGGCTGCCATCATCGTTGCATGTGCATGAGCGGCTGGAACGTTTACACCACCAAATGTGAGATCCAAAGTGGCGCAGGCATCGTGCAGCACAGTAACCGGATAACCCATATCCACCGCCGCACGTACTACTGCGTCGATGCACATGTGGCTCATCGCGCCTATGACTACGATTTCCTGAACATCAGCGGCTTCCAACTGCTGCTTCAGATCAGTTTCCCTGAAGGCGTTGATGTGTTTTTTTACGATTACAGGTTCATTACCTTGTGGAGCTACATCTGGTTGAATTTCCGCACCAGTGGATCCCTTTGCAAAGATCGGAGCACCTTCAGCGGACTCATGTCGTATGTGGAAAACAGGAAATCCCTTATCACGGGAGTGGCTGATCACCCGGATAGCATTCTCGACAGCGGTGTCGATGCCGGTCAAAGGCAGCTTGCCAGTGGGCAGGTATTCGTTTTGCAGATCAACTACTACAAGGCCACGTTTCATGAACGATCTCCGGTCAAATTATCCGAGCATAGGGATTGGTGGTGAAGGCTCAGGTCGGCAGGTAGAGCACCTGCCTTATTCCGAACCTAAAAGGTTTGAGTCAGAACTCCAGTGAAGCGCCGTCTTCCGGAATATCGACCCGGCTCTCGATACCTTGCTTCTTGACGTATGTGCGCAGCTCTTCACGACTCAGGGACATGTGGTTAATTGCATCCATGTGCACTGCGACGATTTTCGCGTCCTTCGCAGCCTTTGAGGCGCGTAAAACGTCTTCCTCGCCCATGATGATCGATCCCGTATAGCCGGTCATCATTGCTTTCCCAGCATTCAGTACGATGACTTCGGGATGATATTTCTCAATGGTCTGGTCGACCTCTTTACGCCAGACAGTGTCACCGGCTAGATAAAGGGTCTTGTAGCCTGTAGCTTGAAAAACGACGCCCATTGCTTCGCCAAGAGGCTTCGCTAAAGCGGGTACTGCATACATTTCGTCGGTGCCATGCTGACCACCGGTCTTGGTGATTTTGACGCCGCCGAATTCAGCTTCGTCAGTCAGTACGCGCACATTCCTGAAACCTTGGGAGCGAATTAACTTCGCATCGTCCTCATGCTGCGTGAACAGAGGGATGTCTTTCGGCAGTGCTTTTTGTGCGGCATCGTCCCAGTGGTCAAGATGCGTATGAGTGACGATGACGGCGTCAACACCAGAGATCACTTTTTCGGGCGACTCGGTCAGATCAACCAATGGATTGCGAAGGTTGCTCCGATAGGTATTTTCAAATCCTGGATACGCTCCCTTCTTGGCAAGCATCGGGTCGATCAGGAAGGTGGTGCCGCCGTAGGAGATTTTTACGGTGGCGTTACGAATTTCCTGCAAACCCACTTTATGAGATGCATCAGACGGCTTCGGCGTAGTTGTTTCCGCGAATGCCGTGGTGGCCCCTGCCGCGCAAGCAATGCTAAGGACGAGGGGAAGAGCTTTGAAGTTCATGGGGTGAATCCTGTTAATACATTGATGCCTCAATTCTTGCTCAATGCAATAAAGGTCAACAGTGGCCTGAATGACATATTTCGATATAATCGGGCCAAACGATCAGCCTTGTCCGCGAGTCCACGGGATCAGTTGCTTATACCGCCCACGCGATGCATCACCGTTGACCGTTGCTCATATATTCCTGTGCGCGCTCGATGCAAGCCACACAGCTACCTCGAGGATCACTGATGCAATCCATACGTGTTGCTGTTCTGGCTTTTGACGGCGTCAGCCTGTTCCATCTTTCCGTGCCGGGAATGGTGCTGGGGACGGCGCAGTCCGCACCTGGTGAACCTCAGTATGAGGTCAATTACTTCGCAGAGACGCCGGGTATGGTTACTAGCGACCAAGGTCTCGACTTAGCGGTTGCTCAAGGCCTGGAGCTGATGGAGGCCTCTGATGTAATCGTCATTCCAGCGTGGGCTGATCCATCGGTCGCTGCATCTGCGCAACTTGTGAACGCGCTGCAGCTCGCCCACACGCAGGGTAAGCTCATCGTAGGGCTGTGCTTGGGCGCGTTTGTGCTAGGGGATGCAGGGCTACTGGATGGGAGAGAAGCAACCACTCACTGGGCAGGCCGAGAAAAGTTTGCCCAACGTTTTCCCGCCGTTCGTTTCAGACCCGACGTGCTTTATGTTAGTGATGGCAATATCATAACCTCTGCAGGAACCGTAGCGGCTATCGACTGTTGCCTTCACCTGGTACGCCAGAGACTCGGCGCTGGGGTGGCGAATCGCACCGCGAAGATGCTGGTGACGCCGCCGCACAGGCAGGGCGGCCAAGCTCAGTACGTGGAGCATCCTGTGCCACAACTGTCCAGCGAGACTCATCTGTCTGATGTTCTAACGTGGGCCCGTGTGAACCTTTCGAGTGATCTGTCGCTCGACGTGCTGGCGGACAGGGCGAGAATGAGTCGGCGCACATTTACTCGGCGATTCAGGGAAGCCACCGGAAGCACATTCTCAAAATGGTTAAACGCCCAGCGCGTTGTCAGGGCGCAAGAGCTGTTGGAGACGACTGACTTGCCTATTGAGTGTGTGGCGGGTGAGGCAGGGTTCGGAACGCCCTTATCTTTGAGGCAGCAATTCGGCGTTCATCTTGGCACGTCGCCGTCTGAATATCGGCGTACGTTTTTTCGTGAGATGAGTCCGGGCCGAAAAGCAGACGGAAGTGGGCCCACTGCCGAGTCATTTACTGAGTCTCAGGCAAAAGTTTACTGATGCGCATGAGCTCAGGCTGCATTATCCCTGACAACAGCGCGCAGCGCCTGCAGGGGATGCTAGACGGTCACACCATCTTGCCGTTTCACTTGGCTTCGGCAAGAATATCTGTCAGCCAATAACCGGCCAGGGGCACGAGCGGCGCCCAAGACTGCTTGTAGATCACCTCTGAAGTACCGGCGTTTTTTGTCTCATGCCCATAAGTACCAGACATGCCGCAGCACCCGCTCGCTTGAACCTGTAAATTCAGTCCCATGCGCTCATAGACTTGCTGCCAAAGGCCAATGCTGTTTGGCTCATTTGTCTTTTCAGTGCAGTGGGGAAGGAAGTAATACAGGGCAGCATCTTTGACGCTTTGAGTCTGTGGAAGCGCTCCGGCGAGCCACTCCTGAGGTAGTAATACGATGGGGACTTTGTCGCCCAGGGTCGACGGTTTGAGGTTGAAGCTTACGGCGAAGGGTTCTTCCGAGTCAGTCTCCACTTTGGCTTTATCGAGGAGCCTGACGTACCCGCAGCCTTGAGTGTTTGTCATTTGAGTGAGCTGGACTTCAGTCCGATGCGTACGACCTACGTCCTTAGCCGCGAGACCGTTATCCCGACCAAGCGGATCGGTATGGCTCGTTGGCGAGAAGGCTTGTTCGCTTTTCTGCTGAAGAACGCCAACAGCAACCTTAAATATTTCAACTTGCCGCTGAACCGAGTGATCGAACTGGGTACGCAGGTTGAGATGTAGAAACAAACAAGGCCGCAACTGCGGCCTTGTTCTATTCAGGGTGTCACTCGTGTGAGTGTCCGTGTGCAGCGGACTCGGAGGTTTCTCCTTTCTCACCACCGCCGCATGCCGTCATCAGGCCGAAGAAGCAGATCAGGAGCATCGAACGAAACAGGGTGGTTGGGATTTTCATGGAAGGACTCTTCAAAATTTGGATGAAATAAATGGTCTGGTGCTGGCTGAGCGCTGAATTATCGGCAGCAGGACAGCCATCGCTGTTTTGAATTACTGTTTGACGCTCAAGTAATCGCCGTTGGTTTTAAGTGCAATGGTCACGTCGTTGTTGCTGCGATTACGCCAAAACCAACCATGGGTGCCGTCAAAAATGGCCGTAAATTCACCCTTGTCACTTTTGACCTGCTTGCCCTTGCTGTAGCTGTGGAAGTAACCCTTCTCGCCGTTGTAGGGTTCGCCATGGGTATCGAAGTTCACAGGCCCACCAACCGCAGTCCATTCGTAGCTAACAGACTTGCCCTTCAAGACTTCGAGCTTTATTTCCGTCCCTTCACCTGGCTTGAGCGTGACGCTCATTTGATTCGTCTTCAAAGCTGAAGTTGGCGTGGGTGCCGGCTGAGCAACAGGTTTCGCAACAGGCTGGACTTGCGCGACCTGCATAGCTGGAGCTGGAGCTGATGCTTGCGGCGGAGTTGCATCCGCCAAAGCCTCTTGGGCCAGGATGATCTTCAGTTCGCCCATCTGGGTTAGCCCTAATGCTCGGCCCACACCTGTTGGATCAACGGCGTATTCCGAAGGCATGACAACAGTCACCAGCAGACCGACAGCAGTCAGCAGTGCAATGACAGTCGAGCGCACCAGTTTGCGAGTGCTTGGCAATTCATTAACAGTTGGAAGCGGAGTATTAAACATGGTCAGAATTCCTTACGCGGAGAGAAACAGGCCGGTGATTTGGTAACCCATTAGCAGAAACCCGGCACTCATCATGGCGACGTTGGCGGTATAGGCGTGGCGCCAAAAACCACCAGTGCGACGCCAGTACCCCATCAGGATGAGAATCGCGCTGAGGGCCAGTAATTGACCGATCTCAACGCCAACATTGAAGGCGATCAGGTTCGGAATCAGGCCATCAGGCGAGATCTCGTACTCCTGGATCTTCGTCGCCAGACCAAAACCGTGGAGCAAGCCGAAGATCAGCGTGGCCACTTTGGTGTTGGGTTGGAAACCGAACCAGCGCTGGAATGCGCCCAGGTTGTCGAGCGCCTTGTACACCACCGAGAAGCCAATGATGGCGTCGATGATGTACGAGCTGATGCTGACCTCTGTAAGTACGCCAAGCAGCAGCGTGACCGAGTGTCCCACCGCAAACAGCGTGACGTAGAGGCCCACGTCTTTCAGGCGGTAGAGGAAGAAGATTACTCCGAACAGGAACAGCAAGTGATCGTAGCCCGTCATCATGTGCTTGGCGCCCATATAGATGAACGGCAACAACATGATTCCGGTGCTTTCTTGGATGAAACCCTTGTCACCTTCAGCGACGGCATGCGCCATCGCTTCGGGCATGCCGAAGAAAAGTGCCGCCAAAAACAAAAACAACAGTAATAGCGGGCGATGCGAGGGCGCAGAGAATGCGCCAACACCGCTCATTGAGTACGAATGCATGAATTAATCCTACGTTGCAGTGATCGTGGGCCGCATTGCGGCCATGGTCAGGATGCGAACGCAGGACGGGGTGGACGCTCGATCAAAAATATCGGCGGCAGCGGAACAGAGTGTCGAAGCGCATCGACCCGGATGGCTAGCATAGGGGATGTCGCCAGCATCAACGCGGCAGTGAGTTGCGGCGTCTCGTGCTGATGATCAGGGGTCAATGGCGAATGGTAGTGATCTGAAAGACTTGAATAGCTGGATGAGGCCTCTTCGCCGTGGGAATGATTGGCGTCTTGTGTGATCTCCCAGGCTGGCTGTGTCGACGTCACTGATACCGAATAGGTATGCCCGGCCCAAGCCACCAACATAGCGAGAGCAAGCGCGATTACCACCGTTATTGTCAGTGTCCTGCTGAACATGGAGTTCGGTTTTCTACCTGTTGAATGGGGCTTTCTTACGTTTGACTATATCCTCCTAGGGGGGATAGGATGCCAGCATAATTCATTGAAGCCTGAGCCTCAAGTCATGAGTGAACACGAACAAGAACACAGCCATCCCCACACTCACCAAAGTCATGAGGCAATCATCAAGCGCCTCAAGCGGGCGGACGGTCATTTGCGAGGCATCATCACCATGATCGAAGAGGGGCGCCAATGCGTGGACATCGCACAGCAGTTGCATGCTGTAGAAAAAGCGGTGTGCCAAGCCAAGCGGACGCTCATCCAGGATCACATTGATCACTGTCTAGAGGACACCGTTTCGGCACTGGGTAATGGCGAGCGCGCACCGTTGGAAGCGTTCAAACAAATCACCAAATACCTCTAGGTTAAACATGCCAAACTTCGCTATTAGGAAAGAAGATGACGAAAACCACTAGCTTCAAACTTCGCCGGAACATCACGCTTTTGGTTTCCTGTTTTTTAGGAAGTCAAGCCTGGGCGGTTGAACAGCTTAATATAAGCACCGATCAGATGAAGACGATGGGAATCCAGACAGCACCAGTTCTTAGTAACTCTGGAGATCTAAAAAATCGTTACCCTGCTCAGGTGGTCGTACCTCCCGGCGCAGAACAGATCGTTACGTCACCGATGCAGGCTATGGTTTCGCAGCTTCTCGTCTCGGAATTTCAGGTTGTAACAAAAGGTGACCCGGTGGTGCGGTTGACAGGCCCCGCCATGAGCCAATTGCAGCTTGAATTGCTACAGGCTTCATCTCGAGCAAGCCTCGCTAGAAAAGCCTACAACCGCGAAAATACTCTCTTTGAAGAGGGCATTATTCCTCAACGGAGGGCGCAAGAAGCGGAGGCAGCCTTACGTGAGGCTGAGGCAACGCTATCACAGGTGCGCTCAGAACTTTCACTTGCAGGTCTCTCGAAGTCTGACACCGATAAAATTATAAAGTCGGGTTCGCCTTCGGACGGAATTATTTTGGCGGCGGCTCAAGACGGTATTGTCACGTCTATCTCGGTGAAGCCCGGCCAGAGAGTTGATGCTGCTACAGCTTTATTGAATATCGCCCAAGTCAAGGTTCTGTGGGTAGATATACAGGCCACTTCAACGGCTGCGCAAAATATAAGCTTAGGTACTATTGTAAATGTTGTAGGTAAAGATGTATCAGGGAAAATTAAAAGCATCAGCCCCATTATAGCGTCGGGCAATCAGTTTGTAATAATGCGAGCAGAAATAGAGAACGTTCAAGGTAAGCTGAGGCCTGGTGAGTATATTTCAGTCGATATTCCAGTAGCATCTTCAGGAAATACTTGGGATCTACCATTGTCCGCTATCGCTCGCAATAAGGCAGACTCAGTCGTATTTGTGAAAACTGAGCAGGGCTTTTCAGTCCGCCCTGTCGAAGTTATGGCCAGTACAGGCCAATACGTGCGAATTGAAGGTGACTTTCAACCACGAGACCAAGTAGCTATCAGTGGTGTGATTGCGCTGAAAGGCGCCTGGCTTGCTGAAGGGGAAGCAGAATGATTTTGAACAAGCTCATTCAATTTTCTCTGGCCCAACGATTATTTATAATTTTGGTTACGGTTTTGATTTCTGCTGCGGGTTGGTATGCCTATCGCGGCCTGCCGATTGATGCGTTTCCAGACGTTGCAAGCACTCAAGTTAAAATTATTATGAAAGCCCCCGGCATGACGCCGGAAGAGGTAGAGAGTCGTATCGCAGTACCCGTCGAAGTTGAGATGCTTGGCATTCCGAACACCAAAACACTTCGATCAGTGACGAAATATGGTCTGGTAGACGTCACCATCGATTTTCAGGATGGCATCGACATTTTCTGGGCTCGCCAACAGGTTGCTGAGCGACTCGGAAATCTGTCGGACAGTTTACCGGAGGGTATTTCCGGTGGCATGGCTCCTATCACTACCCCGTTAGGGGAAATGTTCATGTTTACGGTCGACGGAGACTCTTTATCGCTGGTAGAACGCCGAAGCTTGTTGGACTGGGTAATTAGGCCGGCGCTGCGGACAGTGCCTGGAGTTGCCGATGTCAACTCCCTGGGTGGTTTGGTGCGCACTTTTGAGGTGCTTCCTGACCCTATGAAGATGGCAGCCAATAAAATAACCCTGGAGCAACTATCGAATGCTCTAAGTATAAATAATCGGAACGATGGTGCAGGACGTTTGGCCGAAGGCGATGAAGTATTATTGGTGCGAAGTGAGGGCAGCATTAACTCGCTTGACGATCTAAAAAATATAGTGGTGAGTGCGACGACCGGAACTCCGGTTCGAGTTAGCGACATTGCGAGAGTACAGATCGGAACGCTCACACGCTATGGCGTAGTAACTCAGAATGGCACCAATGAAGCAGTGCAAGGATTGGTACTAGGCCTTGCTGGTTCAAATGCGCGTGAGGTGGTTAAAGGCGTGCAGGACAAATTGGCAGAGTTAGCACCTACCTTACCTGCAGGGATATCGATTACGAGTTTCTATGACCGCTCGTCTCTGGTAGATAAAGCTGTCGGTGCTGTTTTCAAAGCTTTACTTGAAGCAACCGTACTCGTCATCATTCTACTTGCACTATTTTTGGGGAACATTCGTGCGGCTTTGACCGTTGCGCTCGTGCTGCCACTTGCGGCGCTGATTACTTTCATCCTTATGCGACTATTTAATATGTCTGCCAACCTTATGAGCTTGGGGGGGTTAGCAATTGCAATCGGGATGCTGGTCGACGCGGCAGTGGTCGTTGTTGAAAACATCGTGCAGCGACTGGCTACCGATGAGTCTCGTGGAAAAGTTCCAAGGCTTCATCTCATATTCCGAGCCGTTCGAGAAGTCGCTGTTCCTGTAACTTCTGGTATCTTGATCATCATTACTGTTTTCCTCCCTCTAATGACCCTACAAGGCCTTGAGGGCAAGTTTTTCGTCCCTGTAGCGCTGACGATTGCTTTTGCACTGGCAGGGTCGTTGCTGCTTTCCTTAACTGTTATACCTGTGCTTTCATCTTATTTTTTAAAAGAGGTAAAGCATGAAGATCCTTGGTTGGCGAGAAAGCTTCTAGGGCTCTATAACCCGATTTTGAGTTGGGGCATGCAGAAGCAAAAAGTAGTGTTTGTTGGTGCTGCAGTTATGCTTTTAGCCGCTGGGATTGTGTACACACAAGTCGGTAAAACCTTTATGCCTACAATGGATGAAGGGGACTTGATCGTGGGTATAGAGAAATTGCCATCCATCAGTCTCGAGCAAACTGCCGAGCTGGATAAAAAGATTCAAATGGCGTTGATGACGGCTATACCAGAGATAAAAGGAGTTGTAGCTCGCGCTGGCTCTGATGAGATTGGTTTGGATCCTATGGGTCTCAATCAGACTGACACCTATTTGCTGCTCAAGCCAAAAGACCAGTGGCGCATGAGCTCTAAGGAAGATTTGCTGAATGAGATTCGTAAAGTTCTAGATAATTTACCTGGTATCGAATACAGCTTTACTCAGCCTATCGAAATGCGTGTATCTGAAATGATTATTGGTGTTCGGGGCGACTTGGCCGTGAAGGTATATGGCCCAGACCTTGGCACACTCAATAAGCTCGGAACCCAAATTGAAGAATTACTGAAGACAATCAACGGTAGCCAGGACGTTTATACGGTTCAAAATGACGGTGTCCAATACTTGCGAGTCGAAATTGACCGATTGCAAGCAGGTCGATTAGGACTTGATGTTGAAACCATTCAAAACATACTTAGAGTTCAGATTGAAGGTAAGCAAGCTGGCATTGTGATCGAGGGCAATCAGCGTACGCCGATCTTGATTCGTGCTGATAAAAGTGTTCGTACCTCACCGGCGGAGTTCGATGCTTTGATTATCACTACACCTTCAGGAATGTCTGTTCCTCTGCGCGATGTCGCCAAGTTAGTTCGTGCGGACGGCCCCGTTAAAATTGACCGTGAAATGGGTAGCCGATATGGCGTAGTAATTGCGAACGTGAGTAACAGGGATCTGGTAGGTTTTGTTGAGGAGGCCAAGGCTTCGGTTGCCAAAAATATCGAATTACCCAAAGGTTACACAATTACTTGGGGTGGGCAGTTCGAGAATCAACAGCGCGCTGCTGCGAGATTATCTATTGTGGTTCCAGTCGCACTTGGCTTGATTTTCGTGCTGCTGTTTTCGACATTTGGATCCGTCAGACAGGCTCTGCTTATTCTTAGCAATATTCCTTTTGCACTTGTAGGCGGTATCGTTGCCCTTTGGGTTACTGGCGAATATCTGTCAGTGCCAGCTTCAGTCGGCTTCATCGCACTGTTAGGTATCGCGGTACTCAACGGGATCGTCTTGGTCAGCTATTTCAATCAGCTCTATCATGAAGGGATGGCTATTAAAGACGTAGTCATCCAAGGTTCAAGGCGCCGGTTAAGACCAGTCCTCATGACTGCTTCTATTACTGCTTTTGGACTGGTTCCACTTCTATTTGCAACGGGCCCTGGCTCAGAAATTCAACGCCCTTTGGCTATTGTAGTGATAGGCGGCTTGATCACTGTTACGGCATTGACACTTCTCCTCTTACCGATACTGTATTTGCGTTTTGCTCATTCGAAAAAGGAGAGCTCCAATGCCTAACTTGCGAATTACTCTACTTTTGCCGCTAAGTCTTGAAGAGAAGGTTTCTGACTATTTTCTTTGTGATCCTAGCATCGGAGTCTTTACGAGCAGGGTGGTTTCAGTACATGGACTATCCAACTCCATGTTGAACTCTGCGGAGCAGGTTATGGGAAGCGCTAAAGAAACGGAAATCGTTGTCGTGGTAGACGAGGAACGCTTCGAACTCTGGATTAGTGAATTTGAGAGGCTTTTCACTAGCTCGGGTATTCGCTATTGGTCGACCCCTATTTACCGTTCGGGAGTTCTGGTGTGATGGAAAAGTTATTACTTCTAGTATTACTACTGGGTGCCAGTGGAGCGGCTCAGCCTCAGTCTTTTGAAATGCCATTGCCACCTGCTCAAATTTTACCAGCAAGCATTGCGACAAAGCTATTGGATGCAGATCCACGAGTAGAGTCAGCCCGGGCCAGTCTGGATGCGGCTATACAGGAGGCGGGGATTATTAAAAGATCTCCTTACGAATGGATAGTTAACGGTACCTCTCAGCAGCGTCGTGTCCAGGGGGGGCCTAACTATAACGAGTGGACGGCTGGAGTAGAGCGCACCATACGGCTCCCTGGAAAGTCTAGTGCTGACTCGGATATCAGTACCGCAACCCTTGAAATTGCGGAGGCTAGTTATGGTGAAGCTAGGCATGAAGCCGCCCGTGAACTGATGTTAGCTTGGCTTGATTGGCAAGCTGCTGAGGAGGCCCGAGATATTGCGGCGAGAGGAGTAGAGTCGGCTAAAGATAGCCTGGCAGCAGTGCAGAAACGCAACAGAGCGGGGGACGCATCTACGCTTGACGTGAATATCGCTAAGGCAGAGCTCTCCGATCAATTACGCTCGGGTAATGATGCAAAGGTGAAGGCAACTACGACTTGGATTGCGCTTACCACCAAGTTTCCTGGCGTTGAGCGAGCGCGAGTCGCTCTGCCGGCTCCCGTAAAAGTTACTGGAAATGATGAGTCCTGGACGGCGAGAATTATTGAGCAAAGCGATGAGCTGAGGCGCACCATCGCAACTGCAAGGCGCGCTGAAGGTTTGTCCGGACGTGCCCGGGCGGATAAAATACCCGACCCCACATTTGGCGTATTTACGAACTCTGAGCAGGGTAACAGAGAGCGTATCTATGGCGTCAGCGTGAGTATGCCAATACCTAGCCGGTCACGTAGTGCGCGTTATGCTCAAGCGTTGGCGCAGGAAGACGCTACTAGGCACGATTCAGCGCTTGTTAAGCGACAACTTACGACCTTGATTACACAAAATCTGGCGTTGGCTGAAGGCGCCTTTGAAAGCTATCTGCTTGCCAAGGACGGAGCTCAGGAGATGGAAACGAACAAGAGCCAGACTCAACGAGCGTATGAGTTGGGGGAGGCGGATCTTCAATCATTGCTTTTAGCCCGCCGCCAATCCGTTTCGGCAGCCACAACGGCCCTAGAGGCACAAGTAGAGACGTTAAAGACAAACTTATCCCTCCTGATTGATGCCCACTGGATCTGGGATCTCGATCACAGTTGAGCCACCATTCCGGCAGCGCAATCAGCTGCCGGAATTCTTTCAAATTTGTAATTCTTCAATCATCTTGAGGTTATGTTTGTAGGTCAGAATGAGTGGCGGTCATTGCAATCACCATTATAAAAAAGGCCGTCATCATAAGAAACTGCCAAATCTTCGGAGCAGACATGACTAGGATAACCAAGATCTCAACAGGCGTATTAGCGGCAATAGCTGGGTTTAGCTCAGTCGCCTATAGTGCAGAGAAGTCAGAAGGTTTTGTTGAAGGTAGTAAATTTACCGTTACCAGCAGAACATTCTATTTCAACAGGGATAATCGTAATGGTGAAACTGCACCAGGGGGGCGGGATATTCTGAGGCGACTGCTCAAGCATTCATTGCGAAATTCAATTCTGGTTACACCCAAGGGACGATTGGTTTCGGACTAGATGCTTTCGCCATGATCGGCTTGAAATTGGACACTGGTGGCGGACGCAATGGTGGGCGAAGTTCGTTTGATGTTCTTCCAGTTGACAGTAACGGGGATGCCCGTGATGAGTACACTAAAATTGGAGGCGCCGCGAAGATTCGCGCCTTTGATACGGAGCTCAAAGTAGGCGACGTGTTTCCTACCAGCCCAGTAGTGTATTACGGTGATTCGCGTCTACTTCCTGAGTCTTTTAGAGGTACTATATTTTCCAATAACAGCATCAAAGGCCTGACATTGCAAGGTGGCCGGCTCCATTCTATGAGTCAGCCTGTATCAAGCGATATGAGGGATGGTTTTGCGACCTTCTACGCAGGCCCTGTAAACTCACCAGGAATGAGCTATTTCGGTGGTGACTACGTTCTAAATGAGAACGTAAGTTTCGCGTTGCATGCTGGCCAACTTCAGGATGTATGGAATCAAACGTATTTCGGTACGAACCTCAGCTACGCTCTCACAGATAATCTCGCGTTGATCGGTGGTTTTAATTACTATCGTGCAGTTGACGAAGGCAAGAAGTTATTAGGTGAATTTGATACCAATATTTGGAGCGGGCGTTTTGGTGTTCAGTTTGGTGGCCACACACTCGCCTTAACCCACCAACGAAACAATGGCGAAAACGACTTCGACTATTTACGACAATCCGACTCTGTTTTCTTGGACAACTCAATACAATATAGTGATTTCAACGCCCCCAAGGAAAAATCTTGGATGCTGCGTTATGATCTGAGCATGAAGTCGTACGGGGTTCCTGGACTCAGCTTTATGACGCGTTATGGCCGAGGTAGTGATATTGACTACTCGAGTGCGAATAGTGTCTACATGCGCCGTGATGCCGAGGGCAGTCCGCTCGTGAATCAAAAGAGGTGGGAGCGCGACATCGAAGCAAAATATGTAGTTCAAACTGGAAAAATGAAAGATATGTCATTCCGCATACGCCAGTCTAATACACGCGCGACTCAATTTGAGTCTGACCTGGATGAGTTTAGGCTAATTGTAGAATACCCTCTTGTTTCTTTGTAAGCGGGCTAGACGTAAACGGAACAAAATTTGATTGTGAACTTGGCCTTGATCTAATTTGCACGTCGCTATTTTTATAGATTTTTAGCTATGAATGTTTGCGTGCAAGTTTGATTGGGGGCTGATTGATCTTTCAGCCGTCTAGATCACTGTTAAAGCTAGCGCCCTTTGGGCGCTTTCTAATTCAAATCTTGTGGTTTAAGGCAAATTCAAACTAAAGGGTGTGGGTTACGACATGAAGACTATTAAGATTTCAGTTTTTATCGCGCTTGCTTTTGCGTCGCAATTTATTAATGCGCAAACGCAATCGAAGACAGACGTTGAAAGGGTTGAGCGCGCCAACAAGGTTGCGCTCGAGAATTATGCCAGCAAAGTCGGCGAACCAGTTCCTGAAGTTAAGGATTATGTGTATGGCATGAAGCTAGACGTTGCCAAGACTATACATGTTTCCCCACCAGTAAAATATTGTGGAAATGTCGATAGCTATATGAGTTATCAGGACTCTCAAGGAAAGCTTCACTCCATTCGATATATCCTGCAGGGCGACTGTCCCCAAAAGCGTTAACGCAATTTTTTACCATGACCCCTCGGCTACGCTTCACTGCCTATTTCGCCGTTATCAGCCTCCATCGCAAATCCTTTCATGGCATGTGGTAGGCCGAGGGTTAGCGGACTGCTCATATGCACGCCGACAGTGCGTTTCTATCGGCTCGCCATATACCGGTTGGCGCTAGTTTGAATTCGAGCATGGAGACGTGAGTTCTCGGCCTTACTGATCCCCCCTAAACACATTCCCCTCTAATTTGATCCTCCCCTACCATCAAATAGACCGTACAAAGAGTAGCACCATTCGCTTGATGCCAATGCTTACTGCCATGTCCGCTGCGTCGAAGCTGATGACGGCCAGTTAAGCCAGCACCAGGCTAGAAGGCTTGCATGCAGCGGGAAGCGGTTTCGTATGTGGTGCTCAACATGATTGGAGGCCTGCCTCGCAACAAGCGCGTCCTTTCGTTTGGTCAAAATTGTGTAGGTTCCTCCGTTCAAGAATAAGCGTGTGTCATTTCTCCGTGTCTACGACAACCGACTTTGCCGGTATAGCACGCACTTTTCGTTTCGCGCCTACCAGGGCTAACGTTTCCAGCAATGCAAGTCGCCGGTAGTGCCGAGCGATGTAGCGGGTACAAAAGAAAATCAAAAAAAACTGTTTCAATCGGGTGAGGTTCATGATCCCCCAAAGCCTCTCGCTTACCTATTTTCTGATCATCATCCAGTTGTATGTGACAGCTCTTGTCGATGCATCACTAAATTTTGCTCTGGACTCGAAGGCTTGAGAACTCTTCGCTCCATCAGCGTGGCCACCGACGATGTAGATCATCAATCACATACGGGTGTTCATGCCTTTCTGCGTTGGTGTCGTCAACATGGGCACGATTGTCTGATAGTTCATCATGAGTGTGCTCGACGATTTCTCGATCATGAGCTGGTCGCCAGATGAGGCTACTCATGATAAGCGAGCCTGCTGCCAAGACCGCTAGCGCAATGAACGATGCGGCCAGGCCGTAGTGTGCTCCCAACCATCCCGCCAGAGGGTAAGTGATTAACCAGCAGGCATGGGATAAGGCGAACTGGGCAGCAAATAATGCTGGACGATCCTCAGCATGTGCTGAGCGACGCAAGATGCGACCGCTAGGAGTCTGGGCAAGGGAGTAGCCAACCCCAAGCACCAACCATAGTGGTAGAAGCAAGTTATAAGTGGTGACGTTAATGCCAACCGCTAAACCCGCGACCAATATCCCTCCGCCGAACAGCATGGCAGTTCGGTCTTTGATGTTTTTCAGCAGCCTGGGCAAGACCAAGGCTGACACCATCGACCCTCCCCCAAACGCTGCCAGGGCCAAAGCAGTGGAACTCTGAGGCAGAGCGAAGCGCGACTGCACCAGAACTACTGTATTGACGATCACCATGGCGCTAGCGGCAGCTACCGTAAGATTGAGCGCCAACAGTCCCCGTAACCGGGGCGTAGCTAGGAATATGCGCATACCACGGGTGGTTCGTTCATAAATGCTGCGTCGTGGTACCTGTTTCGCTTTGGGTAGCAGCACCGTAGCGACTAGAGCCGCAGAAGCAAGGAAACCAATGACCGTACCCGCGAACAGATTATGAAAGCTGATCACGGTCAGCAGTGCAGCGGCGAGCATCGGACTGGCAACACTTTCGAGATCGTAGGCCAGACGCGATAGTGACAAGGCACGGGTGTAGTCATCCTCATCCGGCAGGATGTCTGGAATGGTCGCCTGGAACGTCGGAGTGAACGCTGCCGAAGCGGACTGAAGGACGAAAATCAGCACGTAGATTTGCCAGATTTCCGTTACAAACGGCAGTGCAAGTGCGACCAGTGCTCGCACAAGATCCAGTGAAACCAGCATTGCCCGACGCGGTAGACGTTCTGCAAAAGCCGCTGCAATCGGTGCAACGCCGATGTATGCCGTCATCTTGATTGCTAACGCCGTACCTAGGACGGCGCCGGCTTGGGCTCCTGCGAGGTCGAACGCCAGTAGTCCTAATGCGACAGTGGCAAGACCAGTCCCCACAAGCGCAATCACTTGTGCGAGAAAGAGGTGGCGGTAGGTTCGATTGGCTAAGATTTTCAGCATGAGAAATCTCACATAAGGACACACGCGCCCAGTTGGTTGCCGAGCTTTTCTCGAATTAACAAAGCGACGAGTTGTTCGCTTATCGAGGATTCGTATCCCCCTGGGGGGGATATGAAGTCATCCTAAACTAGAGCCGGCATTAGCTCAAGAAGCAGCCGATCAGTCGCTCATCGAATATTTGCGAAATCAAGCAGGATGCGCTTGCTCGGTGAAGGCACTTAGCCATACGCTGCCGGGCGTGAGACCTCTCACGGATATAAAAATATGAGCAAGGAGCAGACCCTGATGAAGCTGTCCGCCATTTTGATCGCCGCTTTACTTTCGATTACGTCCGTTGCTGCCTTCTCGCACAGCGGCGGTACTGATTCAAAAGGTTGCCATCGAAACCATAAAACCAACGACTACCACTGCCATTAAATGGCAAAAGCCCAGCGTCAGGCTGGGCTTTGGTGTGAGCTGGTCACTTCAGATCTGAAGGGGCCTGGGTGTCTGACGGACGCTGTTTAATCCGCTCGTGATAGCTAGCGCAACAGATGTACTGCTAGACCAGCGAGCGCACAGGCCATCAGTACCTGAATGACGCCGCGCTTGAAGCGGAACAATGCTATTGCCGCTGCGATGGCGATTACTGCTGAAGGCCAGTCGAGGTTGCCGCTGAAGCCTTTCGGCCAAAGCACGTGATACCCGAAGAAGCACGCCAGATTGAGGATCACCCCAACTACGGCGGCGGTGATGGCGGTAAGCGGTGCAGTGAACTTGAGTTCGTTGTGGGTCGACTCAACCAGAGGGCCACCCGCAAGGATGAACAGGAACGAAGGTAAGAAGGTGAACCAGGTCACCAGGGCAGCTGCGACAGCTCCGGCCAGAAACACCTGATCAGCCCCGAACACTTGCGAGACATAGGCCCCGACGAAGCCGACGAAAGCCACCACCATGATCAGCGGCCCTGGCGTGGTTTCCCCCAGCGCAAGGCCGTCGATCATCTGTGTCGGGGTTAGCCAGCCATAGTGACCGACTGCGCCTTGATAGACATACGGCAGTACGGCATAAGCCCCGCCGAAGGTCAGCAATGCAGCTTTGGTAAAGAACCAGCTCATCTGGGTCAGGGTTCCTTCCCACCCAAAGAGCGCGGTCAAAACACCCATCGGCAAAGCCCATAGCACGGCACTAATCAGTGCGAGTGAGGCCAATTTCAACCAGCTGAACCGAGCATGTTCGGGGGACGGCGTGTCGTCATCGATTAAGGCCGGGCCGAAGGATTTTTTGGCGGCGCTATGGCCACCGGCTCTGAATTTTTCGGGTGCCATTCGCCCCCCGAAATAGCCAATCAACGCTGCCCCTAAGACGATCAGCGGGAACGGAACATTGAATGCAAAGATGGCGGCAAATGAAGCCGCTGCTATCGCCCACAGCCAATTATTCTTCAGTGCCCGAGAGCCGATTCTATGCGCCGCCTGCACCACGATGGCCGTCACGGCGGGCTTGATGCCGTAGAAAAGTCCGGCTACCACGGGTACTTCGCCGAACGCGATGTACATCCACGACAGCGCGATCAGGATGAATAGTGAGGGCAGCACAAACAGCGCGCCGGCGACCACGCCTCCCCACGTTCGATGCATCAGCCAACCAATGTAAGTCGCCAGTTGCTGAGCCTCGGGCCCTGGCAACAACATGCAGTAATTGAGGGCATGTAGAAATCTGCGTTCTGAAATCCAGCGTCGCCGCTCCACCAACTCCTGATGCATGATCGAGATCTGGCCCGCAGGCCCGCCGAAGCTAATGAAACCGAGCTTCAACCAGAACCAGAACGCCTCACGCAGACTAATCTGTTCAGGCCTCAACGGATTCGCTTCAACCTCTGGTGCCATAACTTTACTCATTGGGTTGCTCCTCTTTCACAAACCCGGCGAGCAGGCCGTCGAAGATGGCGCTCGCGGCAGCCAGAAGTTGGTCGTCGTCGGAAATGGTCTCTCGCAGCCCAGCAAGCACCCGCTGAATCCCGGCAGCCTCCACCGGCTGAATATCGCCAACATCGAGGTAATGCACAAGGGCAGCAATGCGACCTAGACCTTGTATCTGGATTTGAAAACTGGCCTGTAGGGTTTCAAAGGTGACGCGGTTACCAACATGGCTGAAGGTTGCGTCATCAAAATCAAACCCCAAGGCGTTGACTGGGCAGTCCTGTGGAGTGTTCAGCCAGACGATCTGAGCTTGCGGGTCGATGAAGCGGCGGATCAACCAGGCACAGGCGAGCCGGTCGACCCAGGGACGTTTACGCGTTGCCCAGATACGGCCCTGATAATCGCTGAGATTGAGTACCGATATCGGTTGATTACTGCTGTGCGGCTCATCCGGCGACAGGGCTCTACTGACTGCCGTCTCTAACTCCTGTAGAGCCGCATCAATCTGGTGCTTTGGTTCACCTGGGAAGTAATCGATGCTCGCTATCTGATCGTAGGCTTTGCGCAGCTTGCGGATTTGTTTGGTCGTCGCCAGCGCATTTTCAGCATTCAACTGCTCACGGCAGCCTTCGATCTCTCCACCAAGTTTGGTGTAGTCATCCTTGCGGTCGAAAAACTCGATAAAGCGCTCACCGTTGGGATCAACTACAGGCAGGAGGTAGGCGGTGCCATTGATGGCCAATATGTCTCGTTCGACAGAAGTCAGAGCTTCGCGGCAAGCGCTGGTATCAGGGAGCAGGTAAACACCGTCACGGAGTACAGCGGCACCTGAAGCTTTCAAGGCACGCCAGGCTCGCATGCGCTCGGTGGCGTTGGCGGTGGGTAAGCCAAGGATCAATGCGAGCCAATTTTTCATGTAGGAATATCTACTCGATATGTAGTAATCGCTACGCTACTCCTTGCTGCAAGGCTTGGGAAGCGGTGCTCAACAAAAGCAGTTGTTCAGAGGGCATTCGGAAGAAGGAACAGACACGCAGACTTGCGGTGGTCATTGCGAGCGAAGCCAAGCTTCCATTTTTTGCAACCTTCCTCTACGTAAAAGCACCGGTTTCCCTAAATCCAACATCACCAACAATCCCTGCCTTTCGCATGTTGAAGGGAACCAATCAGCGATTTCGACGTTGCAGCGTTTGGCGTCACCTACCGCCCACTTAATAATCATGTCTGCTGCGGCACGGTAGTGATCCGCCATGAACAGCCTTTTGCCGTCTTCTGACCAGCCTCTCATCGCAAGCTCGTCGGTTACGTCGATGAGTCCAGCGTCTCCAAAGAAATCGGTCGTATCTGGATAATGAATACCTGCCAAGGACACCTTGGCCACGCCGGATTTTCGGTCGAAGTAAGACAGGAAATGCCATCCTCCCGTTGTACTACCTGGATCTGGAAAATTGATCGCAGCTTTGCCAGTGATGTAGTGCGTGCGGGAAACGCGTTTGAGATCAAAATCGAAAAGCGGCTGGTTCATGGGAGTGTTTTGAGCCGGGCCAGCCCCTGTTTGATATGACCAGCGTTCTCACCAATTGTGTAAAGCGCACCACGGACGTTGTCGCCGACTTCCGCATGTCCCTGGGCTTCCACCTGGAGGGTCAGCTCCATGAGCGCAGCCTCAAGGGCCAGCTGGTTTTGGTACATCCTTTCCAGCACATCTGATAGCGAGTATTCACTGGGCATCTACATGGACTCCTTGATGTCGACCCAGCATAGCTCGATGATGAGTCAGCAAGTGTCTTGCGGGTATAGGCATACCCTGAGAGCACCTTATGAGCGTCCCGTCCCTAAGTAGTCTCAAGGTGTTTGATTTGCAAGCTAGAACAGCAAGAAGCCCGAAGGACAGAGATGCCCGCTAGACACTTGGTCGGTTTTTATTGACCCGCCGTACCGGATTTATCAGAGGCCGGGCCTCCATTGAAGCTAAAATCGGTGGTGCCGTTGGTGATCCATTCGACCAGCTTTTCCTTGTGAGTGTAAGCCACCACTCCACGTTTTTGAGTCGGATCGAATCTTAAGACGCGCCATATACCGAAATCGGGGCCGAAGTCGATGAACACGGGTTTGGAAACCCACCAGCGAGCAAAAAGCTTGCTGCGGGAATGCCAGCTAAATGAAGCCAGTCCATTCTCCGACACTTTCGACAAACCCATTCTGAAGTTGTACCTGTCGAACTCAGTCCGCGTGCCATCGATCACCCAGATCATATTTTGATAGTAGTTTTGCCTCGCGATTACCTCTTCAGGATGTATCGTCGATCTCTGAAACTCAATAACCATCCCTGAAGGCGTTCGGACATCTGCTATATGTCTCTCCCCTGAGGACGCTTGCAACACAACTTCCTGCCACTCGGTTGGGAACATATTCTTCCAATCGCGATGCCATGCCGTTTCCGTTTCCCACCACGGATCGCAATTGTCCAAACGTTTATGAGCCCAATGCCAGACGACATGGTTCCCGCATTTAGCGACAGTCTGGGAACCACAAAAACTGCAAACACCACGTGCTTTTGGAGTGGCCTCTACACGAGCGCCTTCAAGCAATGAGTATTTCATTTTCTTCCTTGATGATAAAAATGAGGGGCGGTAGCTCTTAACTTCCTAGTTGTCAGTACCTTGTGACCCACAGGACGAAAGACAAATATCTGAACACGGTAGTCGTCGTGTCGCTCTGGCCTCTTTCAACAATTGCTCAGCGTACATAGCCGGATCATCATCTGGCAGCGGGTAGCCTGCAGCAGATAGAGCTTCGGCGCGCTCTTCAATGAGCAGACGCTCGGGATCGCGAACCGTTTGGTAGGCTCTGCCTGGTACGCGTCGAGTCGTGTCCATTCTCGGCTCCCCAGAAGGCTGATGGCTAAGAGCGACTAAATTACTTTTAGAACGATAACAGAACGCTCTGAATAGCGATGCTCCGCTGCGAGTCACGAGGGAGGGTGCGTTACGATCTATGTTTCACAGAGACGCAAACACCAAGCAAGCGGAGCGCGCAGGCGTGAGGGATGCGAGCCCGCAGGGTCGAGACACGCCTTGGCGGGGCTCGATTTACGGCAGCCTGACGCCGCAGGCGGCACGCCATCAACGCCAACAAGAGGTAACTCAAATGCCCGACGATGAACTGCGCGAACTGGAGGCCAAGAGACGAAAGGCTTTGTGGATACTTGCGCACATATCTCCAGGCGATTCGAAGGCGTTCGATGCCTTATCCATCCTTGATGACCTTGACCTTCAAGAACGGAAATACTCCCCCAATGCTGACAAGGCACTTGATCTCAACCAGCTTCGGGATTGTGTCACGCTGCAGCATCACAACTCCGGAATCGACATCATTTTGGAGCAGACTATCCCCCAGCCCTGGAGGGAGCGCTTCAATCAGGCGAGTATCGGGTCGACCAGATTGTTAGATGGGCCTTACGCTGCGGACTGGTATAAATTCCTGGCTTGTTGGGAATCAGAGATGCAGCACCTCGAGGCACACAGAACTGCCAGAAGTAAGCCCAAGCTGGATTGATGCAGACGGAGAATAGACGTGGAACGAGACAGCGATGACACCGTGTATTGCGACATCCAAATGCCGGTGGCTCAAGGGCGTGAGCTATTGGCGTTAGTGAATGCCCTGCGAGAGTCGAAAGCTCATCCAAGTCTCGACAGAGTTTTTGAACACATGCAGGACGAGCTCAGCACCTCAATCGACATCGTTAAGAATCCGCCATCGTGGGGCCCATGGGGGCCGACGCATAACTGAGCCTTTAGTCGGCTATCCTTTCCATTCAGACGAGCAAACGCTGACTGGGAGCATGGAAGACTCAAAAAACGTCGCTCCGGCGCCCTATAACGGGGCGAAAATAACGGCAAAATACACTTTAAGTGGGTGATTGCCATATGCCATACTCGGTTATCAACGATTTTTCGCCCAGCTTGGCCACCTCCCTGATGGAGGTTTTAGTCGCTATGGTAACGACTAGCAGGAGAAGAGCCTTAATGGCGTTCCTGAGAAGCGGAGCTGTGACGGGGCTGCCGTTTGCCGAGTTCTGAGGCTGCTTGTTTATTGAACCTTGGGGGCTTTCGCCAAGTCTGAACTATAGTCGTAAAGCCGCTTGTCGGCTGACGGCAGGTACTGCTTGTGAAGCTTGGTGAACGAGCTCGATAATCCGCACCGCTTTTGCTAGCGAGGCAGTATTACGTTTTTTTCCATTGAAAGCAGTGGTCGCGCATTGGAATTCGTTGATGCACCGTGGAACAAAATTCTTAGAGGATGGAGCTATGACTCTTGAGCGTATGATCGAAGAGGCCCGTAACCGTAACGGTTCTCATGAAGCCAGCCTAAAGGCGGCTCGTGATCGCATGGCCGCGACTAACCACCGTCTGGCACGTGAATTCGCTAAACAAGAAGTCACTGCGACGCTGCTTGCCAAGACCTGCAGCCTCTAATAAATCCCTTCATCCGAAAGCAGCCTAATGGGCTGCTTTTTTTTGCGCGATCACAATGACTCCATACCTCATCACCAGCTTCGAAGAGGCGACGATGGCAGCGTTGATTCATGAGCCATACGGCTATGATCACGCTGACATCTTCAAAAAACCTCAGATCAAGTACATCTATAACTACTTGAAGTCCTTCATGCCCGAGATTCCGAAGGGTAAGAAGACGGTAGGAAGCATCCTGCTTGAGCACGAATACATCGACCGAGACTTCCTCGAGGACTACTCGCGTTTTTACCTGGGGCGTTTCGGCAACGATGGCTACAAGTGCGCTCGGCTTCACTTCTTCAGTTGCGATCTGACTCACAAGCGGCTCGACGCTCTACTGGCGGGTGACGTGGGAGAAATGTTAGATGATGCTGAGGATGACAATGCTGTAAAAACTCTAGAGCAACTCCAGTCGCACTACCTCGGTTTCATGGTTATCAAACCTCTCACCAGGACATTCGTGGGGAAAACCTGCCTTCGTGTCAGTGGTGACCGAGGTGTGGGCAAGAAGAAAATTGACAAGCCTTATGATGTGAATCTCTTTGGCATCAAGCTGACAATCGACTCAATTGCATTCCAAGAACAGGACAAGGTGGTTGCCGCGTGTGCTACCACCGCCATTTGGACAGCGTTGCACAGTTCGCCTGGTCGTAGTGTTAAGGACATTAAATCCTGCAGTGAGATCACCACCGCCGCCCTGAATTTTGTGGACGGTTCCAGTAATGGATTCCCAAATAAAGAGCTTACCAATAAGCAGATCCAGCGAACGCTTGATATTGAGGGGCTGCGATATCACAACAATAGCCTTGAGGAATCAACTCCTGAATCTTTCCGAGAGTCCCTCGTTGCTCACATTAATAGCAACCTGCCCGTCATTTTGACGGGAAAAGTATACGGCGTGGAACCCAACGAAGCTGGTGAGTACGTCAAAGCTGGGCACGCAATTACCGCCCTTGGTTATGACTTCCGGGGTGATTCGAAATGGGTATACGTTCATGACGTGTCAGTACCGATGCAAAACTGACCCACCGGGGATGCGGACAAAAACTTGGACTGGTTATGCCGCTAAGCCCAGGCTTTCACGATACTCAATGGGACTGAGCGCGCCGAGGGAAATCTTTATACGTTTTTCGTTGTACCAGCGAATGTATGAATCCAAGGCCTGAATGAACTGCTCGATGCTCGTTGACTGCCAGTTGCGAGGATAGAACAGTTCCGTTTTCAGTCGGCCGAAGAAACCTTCACAAGCCGCGTTGTCTGGTGAGCAGCCTTTGCGCGACATCGAACGAATCAGCTTCGCATCAGCGATGCGCGATAACCAGCCGGGCCAGCGGTAGTGAGCGCCACGATCGGAGTGAACAACAGGCCGTTTATCGTTACTGGCCACCGTTTCGATAGCTGCATCCAGCATCGTGTTCACAAGCTCGGCGTCGGGACGCGTGCCGATCGACCAACTGATTACCTTCCCATCGAAGCAGTCGATCATGGGGGACAGGTACACCTTGCCTGCCGGGATCTGGAACTCCGAGATGTCGGTCAGCCATTTCTCATTCGGAGCTAGGGCCGTGAAGTCGCGGTTGAGGAGGTTTTCCGGCGCCGGACTGATCTCCCCGAGGTAGGAACCGTATCGACGCCGTTTCGGCTTGGCGACGACTAGGCACTCCTGCTTCATCAAGCGCTGCACCACCTTCTCTGAAAGGCGCACACGCTGCCTGCTCAACGAAGCTCGCATCCGACGGTAGCCATAGCAACGATGATTGCGCTCGAATATGTCCGCCATGGCACGACGCACTTCGGTGTACTTTTCCGCGACCTGCATTCGGGCTCGATGATAGAAATAGGAGCTTCGGGCCAAGCCCAACGCGTCAAGCAGCTCTAGCAAGGAGTACCTATGCCTAAGGGCATCAGCCAGCAATGTCTTCTCCCGATTGGTCAGGACTTGCCGGTTGATGCCCGTCTCTTTTTTTATGAGTTCATTCGCCCTCATCAACAGGTCATGTTCAAGCTGCAAACGGCGAACATCGAGCTGGAGAGATTCGAGTTGCCGCTGCAACTCCTCTCGTTCCGGTGACGATGAGGGTTCAAGTCGACACTTCATGGATGGGGATACCTCTGGGCCGAGTAGCTGGTTTTTCCAGTTGTACAAGGTCGGCCTGCACACGCCCAGCTTTTGAGCCAGGGCTTTCGCACTTTCTTTTCGCGTGCACAGCGCGATGACCGCTGCCTGCTTCACCGCTGGCGGCCGGGCTAACCCGTCTGATCGACTGACAACACGCGTATGCAACTCGGGGTGCATTTCGTAAATCCAGGCACGCAAAGAATCCCGCGCGGGGTAGCCCAACGCCTTGATGGTAGCGGCGATGTTGCGACCGTATTCGAGATAGTGCTCGACAGCCTTTTCCCTTTGGGCCGGTGAGTACTTCGACTTCGAGTTCTCGTAGCAACGCGGCAGGTCGAGGCATCGCTCATACTCTGCGTGCCAGCTCTTCAAAGAGTTCTTCGTCGGGTAGCCCAACTGACGAATAGTTGCCCCGGTTCGCTTGCCCAGTTTGATGTAGAGCTTGACCGCTCGGATACGGTCTTCGTATGAATACATGAACTACCTCCAGGTAGTCCAAGATTTCCGCCGCATCCCCGGTGGGTCAGTTTTCAACCGGTGTTGACAATGACGACCGACTCGGGCCGTACGCACGAGCAGAAATGGTCATGCTTGACGAATTTTTCGGGGAATCCACTCCTGAGGCCGTAAAAGGTCGTTGGGGGCTGGCGATGTCCATTCGAGAACCGGATGCCACTAACTGGGTGGCTCCCCATGAGATTATTGTTCCAGATATCTCGATCATCCCGGCAGATAGAAAGACGCGCATCGACTTCAAGTTCGCTCATGGCACAGCAGAGCGTATTCGTGATCAGGTATTGGGATACCTGGAAGATGAAATGTGTCCTCTGCTTGAGATCCCGGTTCCTTCGGTCAGGTACGAGATCAAACTGGCATCGATTGCTCAAGCGCGAGACGATGTCCGTAAACATTACACCCACCGCAAGGTCAATGACGTGTTGGGTACTTACACCCTCGATGAAGAGAGAATGATTCGCTGGCGTAAGGAAAAACTCAGTTTCTTGACTGGCAGCCTCGCACGCTTACAGTGGCAAATTGATGTCTACTGGGATTCCGAGTGTGCTTTCCAGGTGTTCTTGGATGCGACTGACATTCCCTTGGGCAACGCTGTATCTGGCATTTACATTCATGACCCAATTTATGCAGATGCGATGCTGGCCGGCTTCAAGGGGCAGGAGAGCCAGATCGCCGGTCTAGATGATCAGCACTTCTTCCCGGCGTTCACCAGGGCTGTGAAGCAGCGCCGAGATGACTACGAAAGTCATCTCAATAGCATGTATGGGACATTGCGTGCGCCCAACCACATTAAAGAGAACGAGGTCTCGCGGAACGGAAAAGGCACCAACAAGACCGCGAAAAAATTCTGGGATCCGCAACAAATCCGTTTGGTTGATGTTCACGAGGCCTACAAGAAAGTGGCCGATTCAGTGGCTAACGACCCATCCTCTGAGAGTAAGCTTATCTGGGCCATAGGTAAGGACGGCGTGTTATTCGTCGCTGAGGACATTCCAAAACCTGATGAGCTCGGTCACCCAAGTATGACTGGGATGCAGGCCGCTCGGATTGCGGGAGAAATACGGCCAAAGGCTGGCTATTGGGAGGTCAACTTCTTCTCTGGAAGGTACAGCGGTGATTACGCCGATATAGAGAAGACTCAGTTTCTTACAAACGCCGTGTACAAAATTCAGTCACTCTTCCCGTATGACAAGTTTGAAGCTTTTTACCCTTATGCCCCTTCCTCCCAAGGTCTGGTTTCGCCTGATCTAGCGGCACAGGGAGGCGGTGACGATACGGCGGAACCCGCTGCTGTGCTCGCTTAATCCGAATAAACCCGGCTTCAGGGCATCGCCCTCGGTCGGGTTCACTCCTATCAAGCTGTTCACCGCACTGGTGAATGCCCTTTTCTCAGCCTGCATCCAATCTGGGCGTTTATCCCTTCAGAAAGCCAGTGCCAGACTCACGTTTGACTTTTCAATGGATCAGAATGTGCGAGCTACAGGCACTGTCCAGGGAGGAACTGATCTCTGCATACCGCAAGCGGAGCGCGCAGGCGTGCGGGATGAAAGCCCGAAGGGCCGAGACGCAGGCTTTGCCAAGGCTCGGTTCACGACAGCCGCTACCCGCAGGGGCACGCCGTGACCGAAAACTCAGGGTCATCAGAGCTCCGCATTCCATGCATCCATAGCCTCGCTCACAGCCGCGTACCACTGGAGATCATCGAGCTGTAGGGCATTCGCGATTTGCCTGTTGGTATTGCCGTCGACCCAAGTCGGGAGACTCTCCATGGCCTCTCTGAACAGACTGGCTGTAGCGACAGCGAATCGCCCCGTACTTGTAGACTGGAGGCACACGTAGCGCACAGCAGCGCCACTATGGAGCCGACGCCAAGCCACCACCTCAATACAGTCCTGCAGCTCTACAGGGGCCTCAGCAGCGGGGTAAGCCTTCTGCCCCACCTCGTTCTCTGCCACAGGTTGGAATGGCCTGCTTGGCTTTCCTGGCTGGTGGACAAGGTGCTGCAACTGCTCGCGTGCCGCGATTATCTGATCTCGGAGTTCTTCGGGATCGATGGACATTCCGCCCTCTGGTGTCACCTTGAGGGTCTTCAAGGAGTTCGCCGCTAGGATGAACTCGCGTTCACGCGCTTTCTCACGCTCGGGGCGGCGGTCGGGGCGGATGACGCTCCAAAGCGTTGTGAGCAACTTCAATGAATTCTCCTACCTGAGGCATTGGGCGCGGATCCCGCGATCATACAAGCAAGGTAAGGCGCCTGAAGCGAAAGCCCTGCCCACAATATTGTAGGGCTAACAACCTGTTTGGTATTCAAACCGAGAAGCCCACACAGAGGGTGTCACTTCGGTTCGGGCGAGCTACCCCCTGCTGCATGATGTCATGCGTGCTTAGGATCAAGGCCAGCCGCTTAGATCGTGAGACGGCTGTGTAAAGCATGCTTCGTTCCACAAATTCGCTTTGACTCAGAGTGCAAAGGATCGACGTCTCGTACTCGCTGCCTTGCGCCTTATGAATGGATATGGCGTAGGCAAGTTTCATTCCCAGCCCGAACAAGTCCATCCTGGAGAGGGTCACTTCGAGCCCATTGAAGAAAAACACACCTGAAGTCTGGCCATCGATTGACGTAATGCCAGTCATGATCCCGGTGTTGCCGTTGAACAGATTATGCTCGTAGCTATTCTGAGTGACGATGACGGGGTCGTTAACGCGCAGCCAGTATTTGCCCATCCAGATACCCTGCGTCTCGTCTGTATGCTGGAGGGCGCTTTGCAGGTGTTTGTTTATCTTGTGCCCGGAATCCGGCATGCGATCAGACATGTGTGGCGTCAGGATCTGAGCGTCAGGGATGATCTGCTTGATCTTCGCGAGGTGTGTCAGCATGTCCTGCGTGTTTGTGCAGGGGATCAGATAAACCCCATCGCTCTCGCCATTCCAGAATGGCAAGGTGTCCAGGTGACCAGATCTAATCTTCATGGCGATGTTCTGAAGATGACTGTTGCCGGTAGACCTGTGAACCTTGATCAGGTGGGTCGACGGTATCGCCTTCGATTTGGCCAGTGCATGGAAGAAGATTCCATAACCAACCGGAGATAGCTGACCGGTATCGCCTACTAGCAAGAGAGACAGTTCTTTCTTCGCAAAGGCATTCAGCAGTTTCAGCATCAAGGCGATGTCTACCATGCTGGATTCATCGATAATTACCAGAGGGTCGCCTCCAGTGCTGAGCCCTGAGCTTGCAGTGCTGATTTTGATCAAGAAACTGTGGATCGTGTAGGTGTCTCGGCCAACAGACTCCTTGGCCCGCTCCTTGGCTTTTCCGCTCAGTGCTAAGACATGCACAGGGCGGTGCTGAGAGGCTATATCAACGATGGCTTTCAGCACCGTTGTCTTGCCCGTACCGCCAAATCCAGTCAGCGTGCTGATGCGATTAGTAAGCGCCATCAGCACTGCGCTTTTCTGGTCTCGGGTGAGTGAGTGTCCAGGCACGCTCTTACCGTGTGCGCAGTAATCTTCAATCGCTTGCTCCAGTTCCTGCGGAGAACCGTGAAGCAATGAGGCCTGAGCGGACAGTAGACTCGCGACTCGCTGCTCGAGTTTACTTTCGACAAGGGCCGCTCCCAGTGGCTGGATAAGCGTCGTCCCTTGATACTTCTTAACGCATACAGCACGCCTTTGTAGGGCGCATTCGATAGCTTGGTCTACCAGTCTGGCGGATGGAAGCTTCTGCATCAGGGCGGCTTTTAGCTCTTCTATTTCGTATGCGGTATGGCCCTGATCCAAGCGCACATAGAGCAAATTCTCCACAAGGCCGGCCAGCCTGCGTGGGTCATCACGAGGTATGCCTAGCTTGGCTGCTGCGGCGTCTACGATTTTCCACATGTTTGGGTGGATGCCTTGAAACGCAATGAGGCTGTACGGATTAAGCTTCAGGCGCTCTACCGTATCCGTCTGGCAAACCTTGAGAACGCTTTTGGCGAGCCCAGGATCGAAGTCGTGCTCCATGAGAAATTCAATTGTTGAAATCTCATCCTGCAGTGTCCTCCAGGCATCCACGACCTTTTGGGCGAGATCAGGATTAATCAGTTCCGCCAGGTGGCTGACTCTGCCTGCAGTCAATGCCTGAGCAAGGTTTTCTGCGCCAAATGCCCTGACCAGTTTCGAGACTTTCGCTTTGCCGAATGACAGCCCGCGAAATGCAGGATGCTTTATCAGCAATCTTTCCACATATGCCGCTATGGGCAGGTTTACGATGTGACAGCTTTCGATCAGAACGAAATCCCTGTACTGATCATGCCCTGTGATCGAGCCTTTGAACTGCCAGCATTCACCGGGTTGAGGAATGCGGGTGATGACTTTATAGCTTGCTCTGCATGTGTAAATTTTGTTTTGGCCAATGATGCGCCCGGAAAAGACTGCACCGCCAAAACTGCCTGGCTTCACCGAGCTCACCTGGATCACGCTCGACAGATTGCTCATAGGATGAATGACCGCCCGGAGTCGATCATCAAGTCCTGCTGGCTACTGATTTCCTGTGCAGATGTGCGAAGCAACCGCAGCTCGGCAGAGAGTTGCTCAACTTGCTCGCGGAGCAGTTCGTTTTCCTTCGACTTTTGCTCAAGCATTACTCGCAACCGATTCGCTTCGCGACTTTTCGAATCCGCCATATCAATCGCCAGAGACTCAGGATCTTTGGCCGCAACAAACTCACTGCCTATGCGGCGAATGTCCTTCGCGATGACCTGCTCAAGGGTTTTGCCCTGTGAGCAAAAGATCTTCTTGGCGCTTTCAGAAAACCACTGCCTACGATTACCACATTCATCAGCGATTTTGCTGAAGTTGACGGCGCCAAACTGATTCACAGGAAACTTTTTTCCAGCCTGTTCAAGCTGCAGCACATAGTCCCTGTAGCGGTCGTACGGAGAGCGCTTTTGATCACTGGTCGCCATGCGCGCTTCCTTTAGCCTTCATCCAAAGGACGAAAGGTTCGACAAGCTCTTTTGGGACAAGACCCTCCCTAGGTTCAAGGTCGTCAAAACTGCAGCAAATCTTTTTAGCCTGCATGTCAACTGTAAACATCCCATCACTTGCATCGAGCACCAACTTGAGGGCCCGGCAGGTTTTGTCAAACTTCGCCATGAATCCTTGATCCACATGCGTTGTGTCCGGCAGGGTTACTGGCTGAGCACCATGGCTACGAAGGGCTGAGCGCAGAGCTTCGACCTCCTTCCTCAGTTTCTCTGTCTCAGCTTGAAGTTGGTCTGCTCGCTGAACGGCCAGCTTTCCGACAAGCTTGTCCTTCTTGGACTCCATGTTTCCAGCAGCATCCCAGTGCTTGAAGAATATTGGCCCGAGCAGAGTCCAATAGTCAGTGCTCTGTACCAAGGTTCTGTAGCCAATCTTCTTTTCGTTTACAGGAAGCCCATCGTTGTAAAGTTCGGCGCAGAATCTTGAGTAAGGCGTAACTCCATCGAATGATGCTTTTCCTACGAAAGACTTCAGCTTAGGTATTACTTCGTCTTTAATTCGGGAAATTCTATAGTCGCGGTTCAGCTTTTGAGAGCCTGCAAAGCGGTTTTGGCCCTTTTTTGCACCTTTGCTCATGCAGGAACACCTCTTGGGCTCGAAATTAGCTTCAGGATTGCAGTAGGTCGTTCCAAGGCCATGGGCTTACTCATTGCATCATTCAAATCATGCAGTGAAAGACCCAGAACTTCACACGTAGACCGAATCAGACCCCTAAATTCATCGATCAACGTGAATCCTGTAGGAGCTTCTTGCAGCATGCGGTTAAAGTCTCCAGTGAATGCAAGGAGCTTGTTTCTTGCCACTTTAACCTGCGTGTCTAACTGTGGAGTGAAATACTCCGCATGCGACTTGGCTTCTGCAGTGCGAGCAATCAGGTTGGAAAGCGAGTCTTTCTTGAGCTCTAAGCGCTCCAGGTGCTCTGAAACGATTTCAGGTTTTTCTACCAGGAAGCTTTCACGCGTTTTGATTTCGTTATGCATTTGCTCGAGGCAGTGAGCAGTAACGCTCCATGAAATGATCTCTGCGGCGAGGAATTTGCGACGATTGGCTTTTGGCACAAGGCTTTCAGGCGATGCTCCATTCCTTTTAGACTCAGCGATATAGGCCTCCAGCTCGCTACACTCGTCAGTTAGCACACGAATGTGACCGTATATCCTTGGCAGGTGGTCGACAGTTTTGACCGAGTAATAGCAGCCCCCGCACGGCATACTTATCCCAGGAATGGCACCCAGGTCTTTAACGACGTCCGCTGGGCAGCGATTACCAAATGGGCAGATATGAGTGGGCATAAAGGCCAGCGAGTCGATGGGGCGCTGCCTTGTCTCCCTGACACCCGAAACCACATCATCCTTGGTCTCACGGTCAAAAGAGATCGCACCGAAGTCAATCAGAGACTTCTCCTTGTCTCGCCGGAAAGCCTGCTGAAGCTTCGATGCAACGTCTTCTGCTTTGATGTTAGACATTGCTGGGCGGTCAACTAGCCATCCATGCTCAATACTCAATTTTTGATACTGGGCAACCGATTTTAGGTATGCAGGGTCAACTTTTGCGTAATACATTACATGTTCATCACTGGCATGGCCGGTAATAAATGCGCCGATGATGTGTGGCGGCAAAATTGGGATGTATTCAGATACAACTGATACTCGGCAGGAGTGCGGGGTATGTTCGATTAATTTGCAGGCCTGTCCCTCAAGTTTGATCACGGTGAGATAGTCGTGAGGATCATTAATAGATTCCAGATCCCCCACAGCCTCTGGCATTGCGTTCGTCGCCTCAATGCCCAGCTGAAACCTGCAGAACAAGTCAAAAGAATAAATTAGCCTTTTGAAATATTTCGCATAGGCCTCCGGAGTCAGCACGCCAGGACTTGTTCCCTTCGGAAATAGCGTGATGATTTTGCCATGCTCATTTTCTTCATGGTAGTCATACCAGGTTTCGACATCCATTGCGGGATCGTTAAACCAAGGGATCATGGCTTTTTGACGATCCAGCAGTTCAATTACCGTCTTCGAAACAGTAGCGTCCCAGGGGCCGTTTACTTTGTCAGTGTTGATGCGTAACTTGCAAAGCGCAGGCAGGGGTCTTGAACGATCAATTCGCATATCATAGGTTCGCCTCTCTAGCCAACGTATGTGAATACTACGAACCCCTGTCTCCAGTGCGATGATATTATGTCTGATGTAATTGAGCTGAGGATAGAACACCCACTTCCCTTCGCGTTCAACCGAGTGTTCAATAATTGGCACGACAAACCTTGGAAGAAGTCGCAGCGCCTCATACTTCATGGGGCGATTATCTTCGGATTTAGGCTGCGAAGCGTCAAATGATGGGTTCCGGTAGAACACAATTGGAACGTACCCAAGTTTTTCAGTTTGAACGATTTTTTGGGTGTTGTTCCAATCCTTTGTTTCAATATCTGCCCTGAATTGTTTGTCGAATAGGTTTATTTGTTCGTGATATACCCTTTCGGCTAGGTGAGTTGTGAAAGACTCTATCGCGTAGCAGTATTGGAGAAAGTATGGGAAATGCTCAGAATGAAATGCAGGCTTATTAGAGCTATTCCTTCTTCGCACGATGGGGAAATCGAGCTCAAGTATGGGGCAAACAAAACCAGAAAGTTTCTCGTCGGCGCTCGAGTGAGCCGTCAAGTAGTTGAAAAAGCTGGTGATGTGGTACATGATCTGCTGGATCGTTGAGTTTGACCTGCCTCTGCGAAGAAAAGTGAGGAAGCCTATGTATCCATCGCCCTCCATGTGCGTCCGATTAAGCTCACTTGGGTGAGGAGGAAGCAATCCCGTGGCAGTAGGGTATTCGCCAAACAACCAGGTATTCAGAACTGAGAAGCTCTTGCTGTAAGCGTCGAAAGACTTAATACCCCGAGACTTTTGTAAGCCGGTGTATTTGTCCTGATATTTCAACCACGACTCGACACTTTCCTTGTGCTCATCAGGATAGTCATATTCGCCAGAGGCCAGAGCTTTTCTACTGGCGTGCAAATCATTTTTAGGGCGGACGGCGACCTGGCTACATCTGTCAGAATACAGCCTCTGAACATAGTTCCAAAACGCGGCTGGGGCGATGGGGTACTGGAACCAGTCAACGTCATTTCTTCGCATTAAGACCAAGTGGTCGGCGAGGTCAGCGATGTCATCTGGATTGATGTCTTCGATTCTATGCCAGTCTGTGCAACGAATCATGCGCCATGCGTACCATCCAAAGTTTTTGACGGCACTAGGCTTCATTACGGAGGTAATGTCCGGAATGTCTTCGTAGGGAACATGCGAGACAAACGGTTTGCTCACAAATGCAAGCACCTCGGTATAGGATGCTGCAGCAAACTCATAGAAGTTGGTTCCTTCGTCCTGATTGTGAACCGTGGGCTTCCTAAGGTCAGCCGGGAGCAGGACAGCTCGCTCCTGCCAGAGAAAGTGAAGAATTAAGACGCAGTCTTTACTCAGCCTCTCCAAGGAAGACTTGTTGAGCCAGTCAATAGAGGCCTTCGGAACGACCTGCTTCGCAATTTCTATCGGCGCAGTCTTTTTCGTGCAAGCTAAAGCATTACGCACCCACACTTCATCATAAATAGGTGCATTTGACACGTTCAGGTGGTCATCAAACAGGCGCACGATGGACGCGTTGTAATATTCGTTACGAGCGCCGCTTGTTACCTTACTTGGAGAGATATAGTTCGTGCCAAACAGCTCTTTGCAGACGCAAGCCTTGGCTTTCGTGATCGCCTCTTTAATGGAGCTATCAAGAGGCGCTCCAGTTTTGATAATCTGAATATCCTTAGTCAGGTTAATCATGTTGCGTCCCTTGAATGCGATTCGCCTCGTCCTTCAATACTTCGAGCTGGCGCAGATAAAACTCCTCGCGAATTGTGGTAAAGGAGGCATCGCCTCTTTGCATGACGTACTGGTTAGCATGTTGAATGTATGCTTCGATGATGTCGGTGTCGTGCTTCGCGTACTTCATCGTGGATGTAACGCTGGCATGGCCCATCAGGATCTTCACGTAGGTAATGGGTAGACCAGGAAGGGTTTGACCAGGAACTGGCATGTAATTAAGCGTGTAGGTTCCGTACATATGCCTCAGAGAGTGAGTGCTGATGCCTGTGACGTCCGGCAAGCCTGCCTTCAAAGAGTATTTCTTGAAGGTTTTGTCACGGCTGCTCCTGTCGCTTGCGAAGAAGGGCCTGCCGTCAGAGTTCTGAAACAAGAAATCATGTCCAACGCTAGAGTTGTATTCTAGGGTCAGGTACTTCTCAAGGCTCTCCCAGAATATTTTAGCGAATGGTTCAATCATGAAGGTGACCTCGGTCTCCCGACCTTTCCAGGAGAGAAGCTTATGCTCTTCTTCAGTAATACCAGGCGCTTTCCTCGCAAAGGGGTCGCGTAGGAACACTGCAAAATCGTCATCGTCGATGTCGGACATTCGAACTTGTAGCGCCTCGCTTGTACGCGAACCTGTCGCGGCAAGTAGGGCATATAGCGTCATATCCCTGTAAAATGTCGTGGACTTTGCAGGCTTGGCCTGTCTGAGAAAGTCGATGGATCGTTCTATAGGGAATGGAAGGATCTTGAACGGCTGCTTGTCGTGTTTGCTGTTCCTACGCCCTGCTTTAGCAAACAGCTTATCTCTCTTGCGTTTAGGCAAAACTGAGTTCAGCGAGCCACGAATGACTGCTGCCATCCATGAATTAGCTTTTTGGGCCGAAACCTCATATTGACTTCGATATTCGGCCTTGCTCGAGCAGAACCGACTGAACAGATGGTCAGGTGCTGTCATGTTTTTTGACTCGGCTACCTCAAGAAACCATCGAATAGACGACTCTATTGATTCCGCGATTGAGTTTTGACCGGTTAGCCGTGTCTTCCCTAGGCTATGGGCCAGCGTCTTCGCTATCGGGTTCGTGGCGTCCGTACCGAAGAGGAGATAAACCTGGTAGCTGTAGATGACGGTCTCGATAGTGACCTCGACATCTGCAGGAAATTGGGTTTTCGTCGCCTCATATACGTAGTCGATGAAGCGGCCAACGTGCTCCGAGTAGAGCTTATCGGTGTTTCCTGCGTAGCCCTTACGTGCCAGCCACGTCGTGTAGTCGGTGAACGGTTTGAACTCGCGTGCCTCGTCGGGCATGCCAGGGTCGAGATGAAGCAGGATGTAGTTAGCCTCGCTCGTAACGGGCGCTTCGACCAAGATGAAGTTTTTCATGAGCTCTTATTCCAAATACCACACCCTATTAGCTTTGGGTGTCGCACTTGCCTTTGTCAAGGAAAAAGGCTCAAGTGGGTGAATCAGGCCAACGCAGAAAGCTCCGTCAGCATGGCCGTTGGCCGTCTGCGGAGTGCGCTAAGTGTTTGATTGTAAGGGGAGATGGGGCCACCGGCGGGAATCGAACCCGCGACCCACCGATTATGAGTCGGTTGCTCTAACCAATTGAGCTACAGTGGCGCTGAGAAGGTGCAAAGCTATCAAAAATCAGGTTCAAATGCCACACCAACATTCGTACCACATAAGAACCGTGGACCAAAGGATTATGAGTCCTCTGCTCTGACCAACTGAGCTATAGGCCCTTAGTAGGTCGCGGATTATAGCGATGGTTTCTCCGCTGTGCTATCCGAAAAATCCTCAACACTCATACGAAGGAAGGTCGCGGCGAACAGCTCTGGGGGGAGAGGCAGGCTGACGATGTAGCCTTGCATCTGTTCGCAGCCCTCTGCGGCAAGGAAGGCTTGCTGCGCCGAATTTTCCACGCCCTCGGCGATGATGGTGAATTGCATGCTGTGGCCGAGGGCGATGATGGCGCGCACGATGGCGGCGTCGTGAGGGTCGTCGGGCAGGCCGCGGACGAAGGATTGGTCGATCTTCAGGAAGTCCAGGGGCAGGCGCTTGAGGTAGCTGAGGGACGAATAGCCGGTGCCGAAGTCATCAATCGCCAGTTGTACGCCCAGGCGCTTGAGCTGATGCAGCACATCGAGGGCTTCTTCGGCCTGGCTCATGATGAAGTTCTCGGTGATCTCCAGTTGCAGGCAGCCAGGTTCCAGGTGGTACTCGCGCAGCAATTGTTCGATACGTGACAGCAGGTTGGGGTGACGCAGTTGGGCGCCGGCGAGGTTGACCGACAGGGGACCAAAGCCATCGAAGGCGGTTTGCCAGGCGTGCATTTGTCGACACGCCTGTTCCAGCACCCAGTCACCAATCTGCAGGATCATGCCGTTTTCTTCGGCCAGGGCGATAAAGTGTTCCGGCGCTACATCGCCGAATGTCGGGTGGTGCCAGCGGATCAGTGCCTCGGCCCCGATCAGTTCCTGCGTGAGCAGGCTCAGTTTTGGTTGGTAATACAGGCTCAATTCATCGCGTTCGATGGCGCGCCGCAGTTCGTGCTCCAGCGCTACGCGTTCATTGGCCTGGGCCGTGAGGTCGCGGGTGTAGCTTTCGACCCGGTTACGGCCCTTGGCCTTGGAGCGGTACATCGCGGCGTCGGCGTTTTTGACCAAGGTGGCCACGTCGGTGCCGTCCTGGGGGTAGAGGCTGGTGCCAATACTGGCGCTGATAAAGAACTCGTGTTCACCGGCCTGGAACGGCGGGGTGAAGCAGTCCAGCAGTTTGTTGGCCAAGTGTTGTGCATCGCTGGCTTGTTGCAGGCCGGGCAGCAGGATGATGAATTCGTCACCCCCCAGGCGTGCGACGGTGTCGATGTCGCGCAACTGCTCCTTGAGACGTACGGCGATGTCCTTGAGCAGCAGGTCGCCGATGGGGTGACCGAGGCTGTCGTTGATATGTTTGAAGCGGTCCAGGTCGAGGAACAGCACCGCGCCCTGGCTGCCGGTTTCCTGCTGGCAGTTGATGGCGGCCTGTAACCGACTTTCAAACAACGTGCGGTTGGGCAGGCCGGTCAGGGGGTCGTGGTGTGCCTGATAGTCGAGGCGGGCCTGGGCGTGCTTGAGGCTGGAGATGTCGGCGAACACGGCGACAAAATGCGTGATCAACTGGTCGCGGTTGCGCACGGCGCTGATGGTCAGCCAACTGGGATACACCTCACCGTTCTTGCGACGGTTGGAAATTTCGCCTTGCCAGTGCCCATGGGCCGTCAACTGGTGCCACATGGCGGCATAAAAGGCGCTGTCGTGCAGGCCCGAGGCGAGCAGGCGCGGCGTGTGGCCGAGGGCCTCGGCTTCGCTGTAGCCGGTGATTTCGCTGAAGGCGCGGTTGACGGCGCTGATGTTCTGCCGGGTGTCGGTGATCAATACGCCTTCGGCGGTGCTCTCGAAAACCGTTGCGGCCTGTTGCAGTTTTTCCTGCATCTGTTGGCGTTCGGTGATGTCCCGAGCGATGGTCAACATGCAGTCATCACCGCCAATGGGCAGCGGGCGGCTGGACACTTCACAAAGCCGAGTCTGCCCGTCGTTGCGGCGGATGTGACAGATGAAGTCGCGGACAAACCCGTCGCGCTGCATCAGCTCGATCATGTGTTTGCGTTCGTTGAGGTCGACCCAGATGCCCAGGTCCAGGGTCGACTGGTCCAGGGACGTCGCGCTGGTAAAGCCGGTAATGCGGCTGAACCCCTCGTTGACCTCGATCAGCAGGCCATCGCTTTGACGGCTCAGCAGTAAACCATCGGGGGAGGCATGGAAGGCCTTGGCGAATTTTTCTTCGGAGGTTTGCAGCTGTTGCTGGGTTTCCTTGAGTTGGGTGATATCACGCACCACGACCACCAGCGCTTCGATAGTGTCGAGTTGGAAGGGTTCGGCCGAAATCAGGCCGGTAAACGCTTGGCCATTGCTGCGCAGAAAAGGCATTTCCAGGTTGCGGATGCTGGTGGTCTGCACCTGTTGCAACAGATCCGGGCCGGTACCGGGGATGCCCCAGATATTCAGCTCGGTGGCGGTTTTACCAATCACGTCCTTGGCCTTCAGGCCAACCTGGTCCTCGAATGCCTTATTGACCTCCAGCAGGCAGCCATCGGACATCCGTGCGATCACCAGGATATCCGGGCACTGCTGGAACACCGAGGCAAACTTTTGCTCTGACAGCTGCAGCGCCTCTTCGGTGCGCTTGGCGTCGCTGATGTCAATCATCAAGCCACGCAGCACCGGTTCATGGCCATGTTCGATCAGGCTGACAATATCGCGGACCCACAAGCAGCGGCCATCGGCCGTGATCACTCGGTAATCAACACTGTGATCACGGTTGGCGCGGGTTTCGCGCAAGCAATACGCTTCGGTGCGTATCAGGTCGGCAGGGTGAATGATGTTGCGCCAGAAGCCGGGAATCAGCCAATGGGCGCGAGGATAGCCGAGTAACTCTTCGGCATGCGGCGACACGTAGCTGTAGGTGAAATCGCTGACGCTGGCTTCCCAGGCGATGGCGGACAGGCTTTCGACCAGGCCGCGATAGTGGTATTCGCTGCTGCGCAGCTCCTGCTCGAGGGCGACACGGCGAGAGATCTCTGAGCTGAGGCGGCGGTTGATGCGAATCACGATGGCCAGCACCGTGCTCAATAGCAGTACCGCCGGCAGGCCGTAGGTCAGCAGGTCTGACCAGAAGGTGCGGTGATCGGTGAGGCTGCCGACCCAGTGTTGCTGAATCGCTTGAGTTTCATCTGGGCTGAGGTCGGCGAGAACCTTGTCCAAGATGCTCACCAGCATTTTGTCATCCCGAGGTACGCCCATCGCCAGTTGGTAGCGGTAGGGGGTCTCGCCGCTGACGTACAAACCGTCGAGCTTGAGCTGGCGCAGGCTCCAGACGCTGGAAGCCAGATCGCCGACCACGGCGTCTACTTCATCAGTGGCCAACGCCTGCAGCGTCGAGCTCACATTGGGCAGAGCCACCAGATTGAGGTCAGGGTGGTGGGTGCGCAGTAGCTCGTGGGGGGCGTAGTTTTCCACCACGGCGATCTTCAGGCCATAGAGCTCCTTCAGGTTGCGTGGTTGTGCACCGCCTTCATGGGCGAGGATGACAATGGGAAAATCCAGGTAAGGGCGTGTGAACGCCATAAAGCTCTGGCGTTCCGGGGTGGACATGATGCCGGGCAGCAGATCGAGCTTGTTTTGCCTGGCTAGCTCCAGCAGGGCGCTCCAGTTCTCCGGCTCGATCAGTTTGATCCTGACGCCGAGGCGGTCCTGGATCAACCGCACATAGTCTGCCGCCAAGCCTTGGTAGCGGCCGTTTTCATCACGGTACTCAAAGGGCGGCCACGACGCGTCCACCCCCAGGCGCAGCTCCTGATGGTCCGCCAACCAGCCACGCTCATCATCAGTGAGAGTCAACGCGCCAGCCGTTGCGGTCCAGGTCAGCAGCGACAGCAGTATCACGGTCGGCAATCTGGGCATAACGGTCTCGTTATGGCACGGGGAATGTTTCGAGTGTAGACGGGCATTGCGGGGGGAGAGGGGAGGTGCGGGGAATTTTATCGGCACACAGCAAAACCCCCGGCCTGGGCCGGGGGTTCTGGGATCACTCGTCGAGGAAGGAGCGTAGATGCTCGCTTCGCGTCGGGTGGCGCAACTTGCGCAGCGCCTTGGCTTCGATCTGACGGATCCGCTCACGGGTCACGTCAAACTGCTTACCGACTTCCTCAAGGGTGTGGTCGGTATTCATGTCGATGCCGAAACGCATGCGCAGTACCTTGGCTTCACGGGCAGTGAGGCCGGAGAGTACGTCGCGAGTCGCTTCTTTAAGGCTCTCAACGGTGGCGACATCGATTGGCGACTGCATGGTCGAGTCTTCGATGAAGTCACCCAAGTGGGAGTCTTCGTCATCACCGATCGGGGTTTCCATGGAGATCGGCTCTTTAGCGATCTTCAATACCTTGCGGATTTTATCCTCAGGCATTTCCATGCGTTCGCCCAGCTCTTCCGGAGTCGGTTCGCGACCCATTTCCTGCAACATCTGCCGGGAAATACGGTTGAGCTTGTTGATCGTCTCGATCATGTGCACCGGAATACGGATGGTGCGGGCCTGGTCGGCGATCGAGCGAGTGATCGCCTGACGGATCCACCAGGTGGCATAAGTCGAGAACTTGTAGCCGCGACGGTATTCGAACTTGTCCACAGCCTTCATCAAGCCGATGTTGCCTTCCTGGATCAGATCGAGGAATTGCAGGCCACGGTTGGTGTACTTCTTGGCGATGGAGATCACCAGACGCAAGTTCGCTTCGACCATCTCTTTCTTCGCGCGGCGGGCCTTGGCCTCACCGATCGACATGCGACGGTTGATGTCCTTGATCTCGGCAATCGTCAGACCGGTTTCGGTCTCAAGCGCGGTCAGCTTCTGCTGGCAACGGATGATGTCTGGCTGCAGGCGACCAATGGCTTCGGCGTATTTCGCCTTGCCCTTGGCCAGTGCATCGGTCCAGCTTTCGTCAACTTCGTTGCCCGGGAACTGGCGCAGGAAGTCGGCACGCGGCATGCGCGCATCACGAACACAGAGCTGCATGATCGCACGCTCTTGTGCACGCAGACGCTCAAGGGCACTGCGAACACGCTCAACCAAGCCTTCGAATTGCTTCGGTACCAGCTTGATCGGCATGAACAGCTCGGCCAGCGCTACCAGCTCGGCAATCGCCAGCTTGTTGGCGCGACCGTGCTTTTTCAGGGCCTTGCGGGTGATTTCCATTTGATCGGAAACCGCACCGAAACGCTGGGCAGCGATAATCGGGTCTGGACCGCTTTCGACTTCATCTTCGTCATCGCTGCTGGCTTCAGCATCGTCGTCTTCGGCATCGTCGTCCGCTTTCACGGCTTTCGGGTCGACAGGCGGCGGCACTTCGGCAGCAGGCGGCGCAATACCGTCGTCCGGGTCGATATAACCGCTCAGGACGTCGGACAGGCGGCCACCTTCGGTGGTGACGCGAGTGTACTCGGAGAGAATGTGGTCAACCGTGCCAGGGAAGTGCGCGATTGCGCCCATCACTTCACGGATACCCTCTTCAATACGCTTGGCGATTTCGATTTCGCCTTCGCGTGTCAGCAACTCGACGGTACCCATTTCACGCATATACATGCGCACAGGGTCAGTCGTGCGACCGATGTCGGTCTCCACCGCGGCCAACGCGGCAGCGGCTTCTTCAGCGGCTGCCTCGTCGGTATCGGCGTCGGCCAACATAAGGGCGTCCGCATCCGGAGCACTCTCGTGTACGGGGATCCCCATGTCATTAATCATGCGGATGATGTCTTCCACCTGCTCTGGATCTGAAATATCCTCAGGCAGGTGATCGTTGACCTCTGCGTAAGTCAGATACTTCTGCTCACGACCAAGGGTGATCAACTCTTTGATACGAGACTGCTGTTGCGCTTTTCCGGACATAACACCCTATCCACTGAAGGTCTTGGCGGGCAAAAAACAAGCCGAGGATTATACCCGAGCTATGACCTCACACGCCAGCTGAGGTCGGGTTTGATGCGGAAACATTCTGTTTTAAGAGGTCGCGCATCTGTTTTGCTATCTGAATTTGCTCTTCAGCCGACAATCCCGGCTGCCTTGCTCTCTTGATGAGTTCATCGAGGGTCTGCGTGTGCTGGCCCTCGGATAACCTAGTAATGGTGTCTAAAAACTGTTGTTCAAGGTTGTCGCCGTCAATTAGCCACTCCTTTTCCGCGAGTGCCTTGAGCAAGCGACCTTGTTCGGTGCCATGCCAACGAGCCATCAGCTGAATAGAGTTTAGCTTAGGATTTTTCTGCACTGCCTCGATCAGGGCAATCAGCACCTGGGCGTAGGTATTGCTTTCGTTGGCAAAATGCTCGGCGCTTTCGACCTTGCCCGCCAATTGCGGGTGATGAATCAACGTGCGCAATGCAATGAGCGTCGGGGCTTCCACGGCTACCGGTGTACGCGGGGCATAGGGCTCGTCGCGATCACCGCGCTTGCCGTTCTTGCTCCACGGTTTCTTGTCCCATTTCTTGCCGCCGGCGCCGGGTTTCTTCGGCGTCCACTCCTGCTGGGGCGCATACGCCTCCTGCGGTTGGTGGAAGTCGGAATAGTCTGGCATGGCGTCGTAGTCCATGCCTGGGTCGTAGGCGGGCGGTGCGTCCTGTGGTGCGCTGTGCACCAGCTGGCTGACTGCTTCGCCGCTCAAGCCGGTGATTTCCAGCAGGCGTTGACGCATCAGGGTGCGCAGGTTGGCACCTGGAACCTTGTCGATCAGTGGCGCCGCGAGGGTGGCCATGTGGGCCTTGCCTTCGAGAGAGCGCGGGTCGGCTTCTTCAGTCAGTTGCTGGAAGAAATAATCCGCCAGCGGCTGCGCGTGTTGATTGATGCGTGCGCGAAAGGCGTCGGTGCCTTCGGAGCGGACCAGGGTGTCCGGGTCTTCGCCTTCGGGCAGGAACAGAAAGCGTGCGCGGCGACCATCCTGCAGGCTCGACAGCGTGGCTTCGAGGGCGCGCCAGGCGGCATTGCGGCCAGCCTGGTCGCCGTCGAAGCAGAACAAAACGCTGGGCACTACGCGAAACAGGCGTTTCATGTGCTCTTCGCTGGTGGCTGTGCCGAGGGTGGCCACGGCGTTGCGCAAACCTTGCTGGGCCAGGGCGATCACATCCATATAGCCTTCAACCACGATGATTTCATCGAGGTTGCGATTGTTTTTGCGCGCCTCGAACAGGCCGTAGAGTTCCTGTCCCTTGTGGAACACCGGGGTTTCCGGGGAGTTCAGGTACTTGGGTTTGTCGTCGCCGAGCACGCGACCACCGAAGGCGATGATCCGGCCGCGGCTATCGCGGATCGGAAACATCACGCGGTCGCGGAAACGGTCGTAGCGCTTGCCGGTCTCGGCGTTTTCCACCAGCAGGCCGGCGTCGATCATGGCTTTTTGCTGCAGGGTGTCGCTGCTCAAATGTTTGTACAGGTTGTCCCAGCCCGGCGGGGCGAAGCCGAGACCGAAGTCGCGGGCGATTTCACCGGTAAGGCCACGGCCCTTGAGGTAATCGACGGCGGCCTTGCGCTGCGGATGGCTCTTGAGCGCCTGGCGATAAAAGTCCGCAGCGGCGGTCAGTAGTGGGTATAGCGGCGAGTCAGTGGGTTGCCGCGGTTTGTGCGGTCGGCCACTTTCTTCGCGAGGGATTTCCATGCCGGCGGCTTTGGCCAGTTCCTCGACGGCCTGGGGGAAGTCCAGGTTGTCGTGGTCCATGATAAAGCCGAGGGCATTGCCGCCCGCGCCGCAACCGAAGCAGTAATAGAACTGCTTGTCGGGGCTGACGCTGAACGAAGGGGTCTTTTCCTTGTGGAACGGGCAGCAGGCGGTGTAGTTCTTGCCTGCCTTCTTCATTTGCAGGCGCGAGCTGACAACATCGACGATGTCGGTGCGGTTCAGAAGGTCGTCAATAAAGCTCTGGGGAATCAGCCCGGCCATGGCGTTCTCGTCATCACTGCGTGTAATTGAGGGCCCGTGAAGTGCTCAGGCGTACGTATCGAGTGGCTCGACCATCAATCGTCTGCTTGGGCTGTATGGAAGTGTATCTGCCGAACGTTCACTGACGTTAATTTCAATCAGTGTCCGGCGTGTAAAGGCCGCCCTGGCATCCGGTCTTGGCCAATAGAGGGCCTCGGAAGCTCATCGTTGGGCACAGTCGACCTGTTGATCGCCTGCCTGAAAATAAGTGTGCTCGTCAGTAGCCTTGTTAGGCTCGTCAGAAGAGACGTGCACCGCTGGCAGAAAAGCCAGTCCTGACGTGTGAAGCGGTGTCTCTGTCGCATGGGCGGCGTCGACGATGAAGCATCAAGCGATATCCGCAAATGCCAACAGCCCGGCTGAGGGCCGGGCTTGGCAGAAGCTTGCTACGAACGTCTGTGTATTAGTACAGACGAACGGCGCGGCGCTGTTCGCGCTGAACTTTCTTGGCGTGACGCTTAACAGCGGCTGCTGCTTTGCGCTTACGCTCAGAAGTTGGCTTCTCATAAAATTCGCGGCTACGAACTTCAGCCAGAACACCGGCTTTTTCGCAGGAGCGCTTGAAACGACGCAGAGCTACGTCGAAGGGTTCGTTCTCTTTTACTTTGACGGCTGGCATCCAGAGCTACCTTCTTTCATTACCGGGAATCAACGTTCTCGTCGCAAAAAATTCGCGGCTGAGGTCGTCGGTTTTTAAGGGTTGCGGATGTTAACCCCTCATTGCCCGGAATGCAAAGCCTCTGATCGAAAACCGCTAGTCGGGAGGGGGAGTGGCGACTATTATGCGCGCCTTCGAATTCAGCCTCTACAAGGCGCAAACCCATGCTAGTACTGGGACTTGAAACCTCCTGCGACGAAACCGGTGTCGCACTTTACGACAGTGAACGCGGGCTTTTGGCCGATGCGCTGTTCAGTCAGATCGACCTGCACCGCGCCTATGGCGGCGTGGTGCCCGAGCTTGCCAGCCGTGATCACGTCAAGCGCATGCTGCCGTTGATTCGCCAGGTGCTGGATGAAGCCGGTTGCGTGCCCACCGAGATCGATGCCATTGCCTATACCGCCGGCCCTGGATTGGTTGGAGCCCTTCTGGTTGGGGCTTCTTGCGCCCAGGCGCTGGCTTTTGCCTGGGGTATTCCTGCCCTGGGTGTGCATCATATGGAAGGCCATTTATTGGCGCCGATGCTGGAAAAAACACCGCCGCAGTTCCCGTTCGTCGCTTTGTTGGTTTCGGGCGGCCATACGCAGCTGGTTCAGGTCGACGGCATCGGTCAATACACGCTGTTGGGCGAGTCCCTGGACGACGCCGCCGGCGAAGCCTTCGACAAGACCGCGAAGATGATGGGGCTCAATTATCCCGGTGGTCCGGAAATCGCCCGTCTTGCAGAAAAAGGCATCCAGGGTCGTTATACCTTCCCGCGCCCAATGTGCGATCGGCCGGGCCTGATGTTCAGCTTCAGCGGCTTGAAAACCTCCGCGCTCAATACCTGGCAGCAAAGCGTCAGCGCCGGGGACGACAGTGAGCAAGCCCGTTGCGACATCGCGCTGGCATTCCAGCAGGCCGTGGTGGAGACTTTGACCATCAAGTGCAAGCGCGCCCTGAAACAGGCCGGCATGAAGCGCCTGGTGATTGCAGGGGGCGTCAGCGCCAACAAGGCCTTGCGCACCTCGCTGGAAAAAATGCTTGGAGACATGAAGGGTGATGTGTTCTACGCGCGCCCTGAGTTCTGCACCGACAATGGCGCGATGATCGCCTATGCCGGTTGCCAGCGCCTGCAGGCCGGGCAGCATGAAAGCCTGGCGATCAGCGTGCAGGCGCGCTGGCCGATGGAGCAGTTGTCGCCGTTGTAATGGCGCGATGTGAGCCGGGCTTATCGGGCGATTTTAAAAATGCCGTTCGCGCCCGGCAAACAGGTCGCGTAAATTGCCGCGGTGACGCCAGACAATCAACAGTGTCAACACACTCATCGGCAGCAATGCAGCCGGTTCCTGCCAGGCCAGCAAGGGCAGGGTGAGCGGGGTGGCGATCAGTGCGGCCAACGAGCTGGTGCGGGTCAAGTAGAACGTCAGCAGCCAGGCGAGCACGGCCAGCAGCGCCGCCGGTGGGTAAATCCCCAGCAGCATGCCGGCCGCCGTGGCGACACCTTTGCCACCGCGAAAGCGGAAGTACAACGGGAACAGGTGGCCGAGGACGGCGCACACGCCGATCCAGGCCTGCTGTTGCAGGGTAAGGCCGGCCAGGCTGGCGATCAGTACGGGTAACAGGCCTTTGCAGACGTCGCCCAGCAGGGTGAGTACGGCGAGTTTCTTGCCGGCCAGGCGCAACATGTTGGTAGCGCCGGCATTGCCTGAACCACTCATTCGCGGGTCGGGATTTCCCGTCAGGCGGCTGAGCAAAATGGCGAAGGACAGCGAGCCAAGCAGGTAGGCGAAAATCGCCAGTGACCAAAACATGCTAACTATTCCGGGCGAGGACGCCCTGATTCTAACGGGGCATTGCGCCCTTGTCGTGCTGCGGAGAAGAGCTTGGACAGAGTGTTTATCGAAGGCCTGGAAGTCGACACCGTGATTGGGGCCTACGACTGGGAGCGCGGGATCCGTCAATGCTTGCGCCTGGACCTGAGCTTCGCGTGGGACAATCGCCCAGCCGCTGCCGGTGACGACCTGACCCTGGCTTTGGATTACGCCAGCGTATCTGCCCGCATCCAGGCCTTTGCCGAACAGTCTCAGTACCAGTTGGTGGAGACGTTCGCCGAGCGGCTGGCCGAAGTGCTGATGAGTGAATTCCAGATTCCCTGGCTGCACCTCAAGTTGACCAAACCGGGTGCCGTACCGGCCGCAAAGGGCGTGGGCGTGGAGATCGAGCGCGGATGTCGCTAACTCAGGTTTATCTCGGCCTTGGCAGCAATATTGAGCGCGAAGCCCACCTGCGCGCGGGTCTTGACGCGCTGGCGAGCTTCTTGACGGATGTGCGCTGTTCGGCTGTGTTCGAAAGCCAACCCGTGGGCATCAAGAGCGGACCGTTCTTCAATCTCGTGGTGTCGGCCTATACCGACCTGCCGTTGATGGAGCTGGATCGCCGGCTTAAATTCATCGAGGCCGACAACGGTCGTTATGCGCCAGACCGCAAAGGGCTACCGCTGGATATCGACGTGCTGCTGTACGGCGACTTGGTGGGCAACTTTGATGGCTTGATCCTGCCACGGGCAGAAATCCTGAAAAACGCCTTCGTGCTGTGGCCGCTGTCGTTGATGGCGCCCGATCGTGTGCATCCTGAAGCGGGCAAGACGATGGCTGCACTCTGGCGTGATGCTCAGATCGACCAGGTGCTGGCGCCTGTCGGGTTTGAATGGCAGGGCCAGCAACTCACCCCGGACGCGCTCTTGTAGGCGCGAGCGTGCTCGCGAAAAAACCGAGAGCGCTGCGTTATCGTTGGCGTTCTTCGCGAGCAAGCTCGGCTCCTACAAGGGGTTGTGTTGTTCCTTGTAGGCTTTGAGTGTCTTGAGCCGTTCGCGCTTGAGTGCCTCGCCCAACTCCGGGCCTTTGAAACCTTTCTCAAGCAGTGGCGCAACGGCAACTTCGCGCGCTGCCTTCGCCGCACCGCGCAAGTAATTCGCTTGTGGATAACTTCTTTGCTCCAGCCCCTTGCGGCCCCGGGCATCCATTTCGCAGGCGACTACAAACTCTTCAAAACGCTGTGGCCTGCGGTAGACGTCAAAACTCTGCAGTAACTCCAGCAGCGTTGACGCTTTCAGCTCCAGCGCGCGGTGGCCATGGGTGTGATATTGGCCCACCAGCAACGCCAATTCCTGGCAATCCCTCGGTACTTTGAAGCGCTCATTGACGGCCTTGATCAGCTCCAGGCCTCGATGCTCATGAGCGATATGCTGCGGTAACTTATCCACAGGCGTCAGGCCCTTGCCCAGGTCGTGCAGCAAGCAGGCCCAGCGCACGGTCAGCGGCTGCTGATGCAGGGCGGCCTGCTCCAACACGCTCAAGGTGTGCACGCCGGTGTCGATTTCGGGGTGATGGGCTTCGGGCTGTGGTACGCCGAACAGTGCGTCGACTTCCGGCATCAAGGTTTTCAGCGCATCGCAGTCACGCAGCACCTGGATAAACACTTGGGGCTGATCTTCCATCAGTGCCCTGGAGATTTCTTTCCAGCTGCGCTCCGGGGTCAGGGCCTCCAGTTCACCGGATTCGCTGAGCTGGCGCATCAGCTCCAGGGTCTCGGGAGCGACCGTGAAACCCAGGTGGGCGTAGCGGGCGGCAAACCGCGCAACGCGAAGTACACGCAAAGGATCTTCGGCGAACGCCGGGGAAACGTGACGCAAAATGCGCGCTTCAAGATCGCGTTGGCCGTGATATGGATCGGTCAGGTTGCCGTCGTCGTCTTCGGCCATCGCGTTGATGGTCAGGTCGCGACGGATCAGGTCTTCTTCCAGGGTGACTTCAGGGCTGGCGTGAAACACAAACCCGCCATACCCACGACCACTTTTGCGTTCCGTGCGGGCGAGGGCGTATTCGTCGCCGTTTTTTGGGTCCAGGAATACCGGGAAGTCCGCGCCCACCGGTTTGTAGCCTTTGGCAAGCATCTCGTCGGTGGTCGCGCCGACGACGACGCGATCGATATCGGTGACCTTGATGCCCAGCAGGCGGTCGCGCACGGCGCCACCGACTTTGTAGATTTTCATGAAAAAGCCTCCATTAGCGCCACAGGATACCGCCTGTGCCTGGCCAATGGAGGCTTTGCTGTTTCAGAGATGGACGACGGCGAGGTCCAGGCGGCCGTAGTCGTTGTCGTTGTGATCGCTGCGTGGGGGGACATGGTGGGTTTTCATCACCTGATCACCCTGCAAGGTTTCCAGGTGGATATCGAACCCCCATAGCCGGTGCAGATGCTTGAGCACCTCCTCGGTGGATTCCCCCAAGGGTTTGCGGTCGTGCTGCTGATGACGCAGGGTCAGCGAGCGATCGCCGCGTACGTCGATGCTGTAGATCTGGATGTTCGGCTCGCGGTTGCCCAGGTTGTACTGCGCCGCCAGGGTTTCCCGGATGATGCGGTAGCCTGGTTCGTCGTGAATGGCCGGCACCACCAGGTCATCCTTGAGGTCGTCATCCAGAATGCTGAACAGCTTGAGGTCGCGAATGACCTTGGGTGACAGGTACTGCAGGATGAAACTTTCATCCTTGAAGCTGCTCATGGCGAACTTGATGGTCGACAGCCAATCGCTGCCGGCGATTTCCGGGAACCAGCGACGGTCTTCCTCGGTGGGGTGCTCGCACATGCGCCGGATGTCGCGGTACATGGCAAAGCCCAGGGCATAGGGGTTGATGCCGCTGTAATACGGGCTGTCGAAGCCGGGTTGGAATACCACGCTGGTATGGGAAGTGAGGAACTCCATCATGAAGCCGTCGGTGACCAGGCCTTCGTCGTACAGGTCGTTCATCAACGTGTAGTGCCAGAATGTCGCCCAGCCTTCGTTCATCACCTGGGTCTGGCGTTGTGGATAAAAGTACTGGGCGATCTTGCGCACGATGCGCACGATTTCCCGTTGCCAAGGCTCCAGTAGCGGTGCGTGTTTTTCCAGGAAGTACAGGATGTTTTCCTGGGGTTCGACGGGGAAGCGTGCATTATCCTTGTCACTGTTCTTGCCCGCGCGTTTGGGAATAGTGCGCCACAGGTCATTGATCTGCTTCTGCAGGTGCTCCTCGCGCTCCTTCTGGCGCAGGCGCTCTTCCTCGGCCGAAATCGGATAGGGTCGTTTGTAGCGGTCGACCCCATAGTTCATCAGGGCATGGCAGGAGTCGAGCAGGTCTTCCACCGCGTCGATGCCATGGCGTTCCTCGCATTGCATGATGTACTGCTTGGCGAACACCAGGTAATCGATGATCGAGCTGGCATCGGTCCAGGTGCGGAACAGGTAGTTACCCTTGAAAAAGCTGTTATGCCCATAGCAGGCGTGAGCCACCACCAGTGCCTGCATGCAGATGGTGTTTTCTTCCATCAGGTAGGCGATGCACGGGTCGGAGTTGATGACGATTTCGTAGGCCAGGCCCATCTGCCCGCGGCTATAGGACTTTTCAGTGCTGAGGAAGTGCTTGCCATAGGACCAGTGGTGATAACCCAGCGGCATGCCCACCGAGGCATAGGCGTCCATCATCTGTTCAGCGGTGATCACTTCGATCTGGTTGGGGTAGGTGTCCAGGGCATAACCGGCCGCGATACGGCTGATTTCCCGGTCATAGGCCTGGATCAGTTCAAAGGTCCACTCAGACCCCGTGGAGATAGGTTGGCGTTTTTGCTCTTTTTTGGCGGTCATGTCACTAACCTGCGCTGGAAGAGTTCACGGAAGACCGGGTAGATATCGCCGGCCGAGACCAGTTGCTGCTGGGCGAATGTGTCGGCAAAGGCTTCGCCGATGCGCTCGTATTCGAACCACAGCGCCTGATGCTCACGGGGGGTGATCTCAACATAAGTGTAGTACTGCACGAACGGCATGATCTGGTTGATCAGGATGTCGCGGCAGATGGGCGAGTCATCGTTCCAGTTGTCACCGTCCGAGGCTTGCGCGGCATAGATGTTCCACTCGTTGGCGGGGTAGCGCTCGGCCATGATCTCCTGCATCAGTTTCAAGGCGCTGGAAACGATGGTGCCGCCGGTTTCCCGCGAGTAGAAGAACTCCTCTTCGTCCACTTCTCGGGCGCTGGTGTGATGGCGGATAAACACTACGTCGATCTTGTCGTAGTTCCGCTTGAGGAACAGGTACAGCAGGATGAAAAAGCGCTTGGCAATGTCCTTGGTAGCCTGGGTCATCGAGCCGGACACGTCCATCAGGCAGAACATCACGGCCTTGGAGCTGGGGTTGGGCTGCTTGACCAGCAGGTTGTATTTCAAATCGAAGGTGTCGAGGAACGGCACCCGGTGGATCCGCGCGCTGAGTTTCTCGATTTCAACTTCAATTTCCTGGATATCGCCGAAGTTATCCGGTTCTTCGCGCTTCAAGCGTGCCAACTCTTCCTTGGCCTCTCTCAGCTTGGCGCGGCTGCTTCCCGATAGGGCGATACGCCGTGCATGGGCTGAGCGAAGGGTGCGGATGATGTTGATACGGGACGGATTGCCTTCGTTGCTGATCCCCGCGCGTACCGTTTTATAGGTGTCGGTACCGGTCAGGTTGCGCTTGACCAGGTTGGGTAGCTCCAGGTCCTCGAACATGAATTCGAGGAATTCTTCCTGGGTGATCTGGAACACGAACTCGTCCATGCCCTCGCCGGAGTTACCCGCCTTGCCTGGGCCTTTGCCCCCGCCGCCGCCCTGGGGTCGTTGGATATGTTCGCCAGTGGTGAATTCCTTGTTGCCGGGGTGCACCACGGTTTGTTTGCCGCCCCGGCCATGGTGCAGCACCGGTTCGTCGATGTCCCGTCCGGGAATGCTGATTTGCTCGCCGTGCTCCATGTCGGTGATGGAGCGGCGGCTGACGGCCTCTTCAACGGCCTTTTTGATGTGGTCACGGTAACGCCGCAGGAAACGTTGGCGGTTTACCGTGCTTTTGTTCTTGCCATTGAGGCGTCGGTCGATCACATAGCTCATGGGGAGCCCTCCGGGCAGCTTCACGTTACAAGCTTCAAGCCGCGAGCTGGAAGCTTAGAGACAAGCGGTCAGCTGCCAGGCCAAATGCCTGGCAGCGCACGCTTGTCGCTGCCTTACTGCGATTTGCGAACTCGCAAATACCACTCGGAGAGTAGCCGTACTTGTTTGTCGGTGTAGCCACGCTCGACCATGCGTGTGACGAAGTCGTTGTGTTTTTGCTGGTCCTCCTTGCTGGCCTTGGCGTTGAAGCTGATGACCGGCAGCAGATCCTCGGTGTTGGAGAACATTTTCTTCTCGATGACCACCCGCAACTTCTCGTAGCTGAGCCAGGTGGGGTTCTTGCCGTTGTTGTTCGCTCGTGCGCGCAATACGAAGTTGACGATTTCGTTGCGGAAATCCTTCGGATTGCTGATGCCCGCCGGTTTCTCGATTTTTTCCAGTTCCTCGTTGAGGGCGACACGGTTGAGGATTTCGCCGGTTTCCGGGTCGCGGTATTCCTGGTCCTGGATCCAGAAGTCTGCGTACAACACGTAGCGGTCGAAGATGTTCTGGCCGTACTCGCTGTAGGACTCCAGGTAAGCGGTCTGGATTTCCTTGCCGATAAACTCGATGTAGCGTGGTGCGAGGTATTCCTTGAGGAAGCGCAGGTAACGTTCGCGGGTTTCTGCCTGGAATTGCTCCTGTTCGATCTGCTGCTCCAGCACATAGAGCAGGTGCACCGGGTTGGCGGCGATTTCATGGGGGTCGAAGTTGAAGACTTTGGACAGGATCTTGAACGCAAAGCGCGTCGACAGGCCGTTCATGCCCTCATCCACGCCCGCCGTGTCGCGATATTCCTGGATCGACTTGGCCTTGGGGTCGGTGTCCTTGAGGTTTTCGCCGTCGTACACCCGCATCTTCGAGTAGATATTCGAGTTTTCCGGCTCCTTGAGGCGCGACAGCACGGTGAACTGGGCAAGCATCTTCAAGGTGTCAGGTGCGCAATGCGCCTTGGCCAGGGAGCTGTTGAACAGCAACTTGTCGTAGATCTTGATTTCGTCACTGACGCGCAGGCAGTACGGCACCTTGACGATGTAGATCCGGTCGATGAAGGCTTCGTTGTTCTTGTTGTTGCGGAAGGTGTGCCATTCCGATTCGTTGGAGTGGGCCAGCAGGATCCCGGTAAACGGAATCGCACCCAGGCCTTCAGTACTGTTGTAGTTGCCTTCCTGGGTCGCGGTGAGCAGTGGGTGCAGCACCTTGATCGGCGCCTTGAACATCTCCACGAATTCCATCAGGCCCTGGTTGGCCCGGCACAGGGCGCCGGAGTAGCTGTAGGCGTCGGCATCGTTCTGCGGGAATTCCTCCAGTTTGCGGATATCGACCTTACCCACCAGTGCCGAAATGTCCTGGTTGTTCTCATCGCCCGGTTCAGTCTTGGCCACGCCGATCTGGTTGAGGATCGACGGGTAGAGTTTCACTACGCGGAACTGGCTGATATCACCGCCAAACTCGGCCAGCCGCTTGGTGGCCCAGGGCGACATGATGGTGTTGAGGTAGCGCCGGGGAATGCCGAAATCCTCTTCGAGGATCGCACCATCTTCCGTGGCGTTGAACAGGCCCAGGGGCGATTCGAAGACCGGCGAGCCCTTGATCGCATAGAAGGGCACTTTCTCGATCAGTTGTTTGAGCTTTTCAGCCAGGGACGATTTACCGCCGCCAACCGGGCCGAGCAGGTAGAGGATCTGTTTCTTCTCCTCCAGGCCTTGGGCGGCATGGCGGAAGTAGGAGACGATCTGGTCAATGCATTCTTCCATTCCATGGAAGTCCTCAAAGGCCGGGTAGCGACGGATCACCTTGTTGGAGAATATTCGCGACAGGCGCGAATTGTTGGAGGTGTCTACCAGCTCCGGCTCGCCAATCGCCAGCAGCAGGCGTTCGGCGGCAGACGCGTAGGTGCTGCGATCCTGTTTGCACAGCTCGAGATACTCTTGAAGCGTGAGTTCTTCCTGCTGTGTGGATGCGAAGCGTTGTTGGAAGTGGCTAAAAATACTCATGACGTCGTCACCTCGCTCGATACGTGGAGCCGACGCCGGATCAATCAGTCGATGCTGGCAGACATTGACGGACGCCAATGGCTGTTTTCCCCCCAGAACACCCTGAAACGCTACCGATGACCCGCACGCCGGTGTACCGGCTCTCCCCTGATTCGGATGGCCTGCGCTTAAGGATAGTTCGGAATCCGGGAGGTCAAGGTGCGATGCACAATTAGTTTGGCTGCGCCGTTCGTCAGAAACGGCGCTAGCCCAAGCATCACGGGGGGTAGCGGGGTGTGAAAAAAATTATTGCGAATCGGATGAAGAAATTTCTGCAGGATACGTCGTACGCCACAGCTCAAAGCCGCCGTCCAGGCTATAGACGTCGGAGAAACCCTGGCTGATCAGGTAGGCGGCCGCGCTCTGGCTGGAGTTGCCGTGGTAGCAGGCCACGATCACCGGCGCGTCGAGGTCGGCGGCGCGGATGAAATCGGCAATGTTGTGGTTGTCCAGATGACGGGCGTCTTTGATGTGGTTCAGGGCGTAAGTCTGCGGATCACGAATATCCACCACCACCGCGCCTTGTTCGCGCAGGACCTGGGCTTGTTCGGGAGAGATACGTTTGAATTCGCTCATGGCGGGCTCCTTGGGCATGGCTGCTGCGTCTAGCGCTTGGCGGCAGCCGGCAGTGTAGCGGGAAGAGGGGAGGGGCACTGGCAGCTCAGGCGCTCGCCGGTGTCGATGTTCATAATGGTCATGGCGCCACCCCACACACAGCCGGTGTCGAGGGCGAATACACCAGGTTCGTCGCACTTGCCTTCGAGGGCGGCCCAGTGACCAAAGATGATCTTCGTGTCGCGGGTCTTGCGGTCCTTATGGGCGAACCAGGGTTTGTAGCCGGGCAGCGCGGTGTCGGCGCCTTCCTTGCTCTTGAGGTCCAACTTGCCTTCGGCGGTGCAGAAGCGCATGCGCGTGAAGTAGTTGGTGATCACTCGCAGGCGGGCCACGCCGGTGAGATCGTTGTCCCATTTGACCGGTTCGTTGCCGTACATGCCGTCGAGGTAGGCGGTGTACAGGCTGTCATCGGCCAGGGCGCTTTCGACTTCGGCGGCGCACTTGAGGGCCTTTTTCAGTGTCCACTGGGGCGGGATACCCGCGTGGACCAGGGCCATGTCACGGCTTTCGTCGTAATGCATGATTTTCTGCTGGCGAAGCCAATCCAGCAGTTCGCCCCGGTCCGGCGCTTCGAGGATCTCGCGCAGCGTATCGCCCTTTTTCAGGCGCTCGATATTATTGCCGACCGCCAGCAGGTGCAGGTCGTGATTGCCCAATACGCACACCAGCGAGTCACGCAGGCGATAGAGGTAGCGTAGGGTGTCGAGGGACTGCGGGCCACGGTTGACCAGGTCGCCAACGAGCCACAGGCGATCTTTTGCTGGGTCGAAGGCCACGCGTTCGAGCAGGCATTGGAGGGGCTCCAGGCAGCCTTGCAGGTCGCCGACCGCGTACGTCGCCATCAGTGCAAGGCTCCGGGCACCGCCAGGCGAAAAGGCTTGATGATTGCGTCGAACAGTTGGCCATCAGTGGCCTTCATCTGATACGAGCCTTGCATGGTGCCCACCTTGGAGGTCATCACCGTGCCGCTGCTGTAGGTATGACTGGCGCCGATATCGATCAATGGCTGCTGGCCGACGACGCCGGCGCCGCGCACTTCTTCGACTTGGCCGTCACCGTCAGTGATCACCCAATGGCGAGACAGCAGCTTGGCCGGCACCAGCCCATTGTTTTTCACCGTGATGGTGTAGGCAAAGGCGAAGCGGTTCTGTTCAGGTTGCGATTGGTCCGCCAGGAAGCGGGTGACGACGCTGACGTCGATCTGGTAGCGAGGATCGGACATGCAAGAGGCCTTAAAAGCAAAAGCGGAGGACAGCAGATGCGGATCAGTCTAGGCCATGAGGTGGGCACTAGGCCAGACATGCTGTCTGGCCCGGCAGGAGCCGGCTTGCCGGCGATAGCAATGACGAGCACGCCATCGCTGGCAAACTGGCTCCTGGTGTTTATTCCACCGCGGGGGCAGGCTGGATGGCCAGTTGGTCTGCGAGGCGCACGAAGGCAGCCAGGTCCAGTTGCTCGGGGCGCAGGCTGCCGTCGACGCCGGCGGCTTCGATTTCAGCGTTGCTCAGCAGGGCCTTCAGCGTGTTGCGCAAGGTCTTGCGACGCTGGTTGAACGCTTCACGCACCACGCGCTCCAGCAATTTGTGATCCTTTGCCGGGTGCGGCAGTACGGCGTGAGGCACCAGGCGCACGATGGCCGAGTCGACCTTCGGTGGCGGGTTGAATGCGCCAGGGCCGACGTTGAACAGGTGTTCGACGCGGCAGTGGTACTGCACCATGATCGACAGGCGACCCCAATCACCACCGCCAGGGCCGGCAGCCAGGCGTTCCACCACTTCCTTTTGCAGCATGAAGTGCATGTCGCGGATGATCCCGGCGTTGTTGAGCAGGTGAAAAATCAGCGGTGTGGAGATGTTGTACGGCAGGTTACCCACTACCCGCAGGCTGTTGGGCGCCGCGTTCAGGGTGTTGAAGTCGAACTTCAGCGCATCGCCCTGATGCAGGTTGAAGTTGGGTTTGTCGGCAAACTGCTGGTTGAGGATCGGGATCAGGTCCTTGTCCAGTTCGACCACGTCCAGTTGGCCTCCGCTGGCCAACAGGCCTTGGGTCAGGGCGCCCTGGCCCGGGCCGATTTCCAACAGACGGTCTTCAGGCTTGGCATGGATGGAGCGCAGGATACGGTCGATCACGCCAGCGTCGTGCAGGAAGTTTTGCCCGAAGCGCTTGCGCGCCCGGTGTTGGTAATGCTCGGTCATATACGGGTCTCGGCCATCTGATAGGCGGTTTCCAGGGCCACATGCAGGCTGCCGGTGTCGATCTTGCCGCTGCCCGCCAGGTCCAGGGCGGTGCCATGGTCGACGGAGGTACGGATGATCGGCAGGCCCAGTGTCACGTTGACGGCGGCGCCGAAGCCTTTGTATTTGAGCACCGGCAGCCCCTGGTCGTGGTACATCGCCAGCACTGCGTCGCAGTGCTCCAGATATTTGGGGGTAAATAGAGTGTCTGCAGGCAGTGGGCCGCGCAGGTCCATGCCTTCTTGGCGCAGACGCTCCAGGGTGGGTTCGATGATGTCGATTTCTTCATGGCCCAGGTGGCCGCCTTCGCCCGCATGGGGGTTGAGCCCGCAGACAAGGATGCGCGGTTGGGCAATGCCGAATTTCTGTTGCAGGTCGGCGTGCAGGATGCGCGTCACGCGCTCCAGGCGCTCGACAGTGATGGCATCGGCAACATCGCGCAGTGGCAGGTGCGTGGTTACCAGGGCGACGCGCAGGCCGCGTGTGGCCAGCATCATCACGACTTGGGCGGTGTGGGTCAGTTCGGCAAGAAATTCGGTATGCCCGGAAAAGGCGATACCCGATTCATTGATCACGCCCTTGTGCACCGGTGCGGTGATCATGCCGGCGAAGTCGCCGTCGATGCAGCCTTGCCCGGCGCGGGTCAGGGTTTCCAGCACAAAGGCCGCGTTGGCCTTGTCCAGTTGCCCGGCAACCACCTTGGCGTGCAGTGGGGTATCCCACACATAAAGGCTGCCCGCCGGCGCTGGCAGGTCTGGCCAATGATTCGGCGCAACGTCCAGCAGATTGACAGCCACACCCAGCTGCGTGGCTCGCTCAAGGAGCAGGTCACGGCTGGTAATGGCAATCAGGGGGTGTGGTTGGGCTTGTGAGGCGAGCAGCAGGCACAGGTCTGGACCAATGCCGGCCGGCTCGCCGGGTGTCACCGCGAAACGCTGGGGTTTCACTGGGTTGCCTGGTTGGTGCCTGTTTGCTCGGCGCCTGGCAGCTTGTTTTCTACGTAGGCTTCGTCACGGATCTGACGCAACCAGGTTTGCAGCTCTTCGTCGTACTTGCGGTTACGCAGTACGGTCAACGCTTGTTGCTCGCGGGCCTGGCTGGTGTTGTCGGTGGCGCGGCGGCCAAGGACTTCCAGTACATGCCAGCCGTATTGAGTCTTGAATGGCTTGGACAGAACGCCTTGCGGGGTCTTGGCCATGACGTCCTGGAACTCAGGCACCAGTGCCTTCGGGTCGATCCAGTTCAGGTCGCCGCCGTTGAGGGCCGAACCCGGGTCTTCCGAGAAGCTTTTGGCCAGGGTGGCGAAGTCTTCACCGCTTTCTATGCGGTCATAGATCTTCTGGGCCAGTTCCTTGGTTTGCGCTTCGGTGCGGATTTCGCTCGGTTTGACCAGGATATGACGAACATGGACTTCGTCTTTCAGCGAGGTCTCGCCGCCACGACGTTCCAGCAACTTGAGGATGATGAAACCACCAGGGGTACGGGCTGGCTGGGTAATGCCACCCACTTCCATGGCGCTCAGTTCCCGGTCGAATGGTGGTGGCAGTTGAGCGGCTTTACGCCAGCCCATGTCACCGCCTTCGAGGGCGTTGTCGCTGCCGGACTGGGCAATAGCCATTTGAGCGAAGTCAGCACCGGCTTTCAGGCGATCGTAGATCGCCTGGGTTTTTGCCGCTGCTGCATTGAGCTGCTCGGCGTTGGCGCTGTCCGGGGTCGGGATCAGGATATTGGCCAGGTGCAGTTCTTCGGAAAGCTGCATCTTGCCCAGGTCCGAAGCCAGGAAGTTTTTCACCTCCTGCTCGGAGACCTGGACCCGCTCGGCCACACGGCGCTGACGCACGCGGCTGATGATCATCTCGCGGCGGATCTGGTCACGGGCGTCCTCGTAGGACAGGCCGTCATGGGCCAGGGCGGCACGGAACTGGTCAATGCTCATGTTGTTGCGTTGAGCGATGGTGCCAACGGCCTGGTTCAGCTCTTCATCCGAGATACGGATGCCGGAACGATCGCCGATCTGCAATTGCAGGTTTTCAACGATCAGGCGTTCCAGCACCTGTTGGTCCAGGACGCTGGTAGGTGGCACACCACCGCCACGCTTGGCGATGGTCTGCTGAACTTCCTTGACCCGTTGGTCCAGTTGGCTCTGCATGATCACGTCGTTATCGACGATGGCCACTACTTTATCCAGCTGTTGAACCGCAGCGTGGGCCGATGCGGTACCGAGGAACAGCGCGCCCAGCACTAGCGGGCGCAGACAATCAGAAAGCTTGGTCTTCACGTTCACGATAACCTTCAATGCCTTTGTCGAGGAAGCTCTCTACCTTGGCGCCGGTCAGGCCGCCGAGTCCTTTGAGGACGATCTGGAGGAAGAGCCCGTGGTCACCCTTTTCGTTAAGCGGGGCGATCTGGCTGTATTCGTCGTTGGAAACCCAGTAACGGTTGATGACGCGAAGTTTCCAGCAGCAGTTGTCGTACTCGAAACCACCGAAGGCTTCCAGGGTACGGTTGCGGGCATAGTCATACTGCCAGCGGGTGATCAGGTTCCACTGCGGAACGATCGGCCACATCATCGAGAAGTCGTGTTGTTGGATTTTGTAGTAATCCTTCACGAAGTTCTCTTGGCCCGGAGTGCCGTAGTCACCACCGAACTGCCATTTGCCGGTCAGCTGGTTGTAGACGACCTGATCGTTACGATAGCGATAACCAACGTTGATGATCTTGTTCGGGTTGTCTTCCGGCTGGTAGTGAAGCATCGCGCTGCCGGAACGAGGACTGTGTTCCTCGGTGTCCCAGTTGTAGTCGGCAGTGGCGCGCCAGTCGCGGTTGAAGCGGAACTCGTAGTCCAGGGCGATTGGCGAGACATCCGATTGAGCATCGGCGCGGTCGGCCGCCAGGATACCTGGTAACTGGACTTCGCGATCCTTGAAGTACACCGCCTGGCCTACGGATACGCGCTGGCGTTCGAAGCCGTTATCTTCGATCCAGCGGCTGGTCAGGCCCAGGGACAGCTTGTTCTCGTCACCGATCCGGTCAGAGCCGCTGAAGCGGTTGTCGCGGAACAGCGAGGCGTAGCTGAACGAGTACTCGCTGGTATCAAAGACCGGGATGTCGCTCTGGTCCTTGTTCGGTACGTACAGGTAGAACGCACGCGGCTCCAGGGTCTGGCGATAATCCTTGCCGAACCAGTTGGTGTTGCGGTCGAAGTACAGGCCGCTGTCGACGCTGGCGACGGGGATTGCGCGATCCTGGGAGCTCTTGAAGTTACCCCCTGCGTATGGGTTGGCCGCCGTTGCTGCATTTTGATCGGCAATGATCTGGTTCTTGCCGATGCTGTCCAGGTCCAGGTCGTATTTGGTGTAGACGTACTTGAGCTTCGGCGTCACAAAGCCGTAGGTCCAGTTCATCGGGTATTCGACGGCGGGAGCAACGTTCAGGCGCGTACCGTTTGCACGGGTCAGCCCCCTGACGTAGGTGTCCAGGCGCGGCGATACCAGGCCGTTCTCGTCGGTAAAGGTGCCGTTCTCCAGGTTCCGCTCAAAGCGCACGGCTTCGGTTTCGTAGCTGAAGTTCAGGCCACCCGGATGGTATGGCAGCTGGCCATTGAAGGTGATCTGCGGCAGCCGGTCATACGGGGTGATCTGGGAGATCGTCGCCAGTTGGTAGGCCTGGAGGTTCAGGCGTGCCTGGTAGGAGTCGCCGCGATAGGTCACGGAGCCCTGCTGGTTGACGTAATCGCGGCTCTCTACACCTTCCTGGTAAGCCTTCAGGTCCTGGAAGTAGTAAGGGTCGCTGATTTGGGTGTAGTCGACCTGGGTCAGTACACGCGAATCCAGCCCGCCCTTATGCTGCCAGTTGAGCATATAGCGGGTTTTTTCGTAGTCGGTCTGCTTTTTGCGCTCGTCGTTGTCGTCGTTCAGGTACGCGCCGCCGAACTGGCCTTCGCTGGATTTGGTGAGGTAGCGGAATTCGCCTTCCATCAACATGCCGCGCTTGGTCATGTATTGCGGGTACAACGTGGCGTCGTAGTTCGGTGCCAGGTTGAAGTAGTACGGCGTAACCAGGGTGAAGCCGGTTTCACTGCCCGTGCTGAAGCTCGGCGGCAGGAAGCCGGATTGACGACGGTTGTCGATTGGGAAGTAGATATAAGGGGTGTAGAGGATCGGGATGTTCTTGATCCGCAACGTCGCGTTGGTCGCCGTACCGAAACCGGTGGCCGGGTTCAACGTGATGTTGTTGCCCTTGAGCTGCCAGGCATTGCTGTCTGGTTCGCATGTGGTGTACGTACCGTCCTTGAGACGGATGATCGCGTTTTCGGCACGCTTGGCGTACAGCGCGTTACCGCGGATGCGCGACTTGTGCAGTACGTACTCGGCGTTATCGATTTGTGCGGCACCGGTGTCCAACTGCACTTGCGCGTGGTCACCGACGATCAGCGCGCCATTGTCGCGCAAACGGACGTTACCGTTCAGTTCGCCACGGTTCTCGGCCTGATACAGGCTGGCTTCCTGGGACTCGAGCTGCATGCTGCCCTGGCGCATGACGACGTCACCGGCCAGGGTCGCGACCTGCGACTCCTGCTCGTAACGAGAGGCCTTGGCGCCGATGAAGGTCGGCGCATCGCTCTTGTTCGTCTTGTCGTTCATGCCGGGGCGAGTCGGCTCGATGTACGCGCCGGCGCAATAAGGCCCGGTTTCGGCCAACTGGGCTGCGGTCAGCTTCTCGCGAGGTACCCAGTCCAGGTGGCTGTAGTCGGCGCTGCGCGAGCGCAGGCCACGGCCCTTGGATTCGGTAACCAGAGCGGTTTTCGGTTCGGCCTCGGCGTTGCCACCCGCATCGGCTTGCGCCGTGCTGTTGGCCGAGCTGACGGCTGCACCGTCATGCACCGGGCGCGGTGGTAATGGGGTGGCGGCGGTTTTCGGCGCGCAATCCCAGGCACCCGAAGCAGAGACTGAGCAGTCATACTGTTCCGCGGCGACCACGAATGAGGTGGCGAAAGGTTGCATGGCCAGCAGACTGCCGGTTACCAGCAACGGAAATTTTCTACGAAACGCGGGGGATTTCAATGCCATCTTATTAGTCCGGGCTTCCTGCGTGCCATCTGCCCGCGGTTTGGGCCGCACGCCTCTCGATGGTCTGAAAAAGATGCGTGATAATAAAGCATGCCCCGCTTGACGGCTAGCGCCGTCGGAGACCCTTGTAATGCCCGAGCAAGATCTACGTTTACAACAGCTGGAAGTCTGGCTGGATGAGCAGTTGCCGATCCTTTTCAATGCCCAAGACTGGGGCCCGGTACCCCCGGCCACATTGACCGCGGCCAGCAGCGACGCAAGTTTCAGGCGCTACTTCCGCTGGGAAGGCGGTGGCCGGACGTTCGTGGTAATGGACGCGCCACCCCCCCAGGAAAACTGCAAACCTTTCGTCGATATCGCTCATTTACTCGCGAAATCGGGAATTAATGTTCCGAAAATTTACGCAGAAGATTTGCCGCGAGGCTTTCTTTTGCTCAATGACCTGGGCAGAAACACCTACCTGGACGTGATTGACGAGCAAAATGCCGATCAATTGTTCGCCGACGCTATCGACGCCTTGCTGGCTTTCCAGCAATTGCCGATGGACACGCCGCTGCCCAGCTATGACGTCGCCCTGCTGCGTCGCGAGCTGGAATTGTTTCCTGAGTGGTACGTGCGCCGGCACTTGGGTATCGAGTTCGATACCCGGCAACAGGCCCTCTGGCAACGTGTCAGCGAACATCTGATCGACAGCGCCCTGGCCCAGCCCAAGGTGCTGGTGCACCGCGACTACATGCCGCGCAACCTGATGATCAGCCAGCCCAACCCCGGCGTACTGGACTTCCAGGACGCGGTCTACGGCCCGGTGACCTACGACATCACCTGCCTGTTCAAGGACGCGTTCCTCAGTTGGCCCCAGGCCCGCGTGCGTGAATGGCAACGCGGCTACTGGGAACGTGCTGGAAAACTGGGCATCCCGGTACAGGCGGATTTCGACGACTTCCTGCGCGCCAGCGACCTGATGGGTGTGCAGCGCCATCTCAAGGTCATCGGCATTTTTGCGCGTATCTGCCATCGTGATGGCAAGCCACGCTACCTGGCCGATGTGCCACGCTTCTTCGCCTATATAGAAGCGGTGCTGGCGGACCGAGCGGAGCTGAGCGAACTGGGTGACCTGCTCGCCAGCCTGCGTCAACCCGCCGAGGCGCGGGTATGAAAGCAATGATCCTGGCGGCGGGCAAAGGCGAACGGATGCGTCCGCTCACGTTGCACACGCCCAAGCCGTTGGTGCAGGCGGGCGACAAGCGCTTGATCGAATATCACCTGGAAGCGCTGGCCAAGGCCGGCTTCACCGATATCGTGATCAACCACGCGTGGCTCGGCGAGCAGATCGAACGTTACCTGGGCGACGGCGCGCAGTTTGGCGTGCGCATTCGTTATTCCGCTGAAGGCGAACCGCTGGAAACGGGAGGCGGGATCTTCCAGGCATTGCCGTTGCTGGGCGATGAACCCTTTCTGGTGGTCAATGGCGATATCTGGACCGACTACGACTTTACCCGCCTGCGGCAACCGCTGCGGGGCCTGGCCCATTTGGTGATGGTCGACAACCCGGCGCATCACCCATCGGGTGGGGATTTCTATCTGCATCAGGGCGTGCTTCATGATGCGGCGCCCGGTGCCGATAACCTGACCTTCAGTGGCATTTCAGTGCTCGACCCCCAGTTGTTCGCGGGTTGCAGTGCGGGTGCCTTCAAGCTGGCGCCGCTGTTGCGGGAGGCCATGGCGAAAGGTCTGGTAACGGGGGAAAAGATGACGGGACGCTGGATTGATGTCGGTACGCTGGAGCGTCTGGCGCAGGTCGAAACCCTGCTGAAAGCGGGGCAATAGGATGTTGTGGCCAGGGACGCTGATCGGCGCCGGGGCTGGCTTTGCCATTGCCAGTATTCCGGGGGCCTTGTTGGGCGCATTACTGGGGCAGGCGCTGGACCGCCGCCTGCAACTGCAAAGCTGGGCACAATTGCGCGAGCGCCTGGGCGGTCGCCCGGCGTTGCGCAATGACGAACTGCTGTTTGTGCTGTTGGGGCGCCTGGCCAAGAGCAATGGTCGGGTGGTGGATGGGCATATCCAGCAGGCACGGCAGGAAATGCGTTCACTGGACATGAGCGAGCCGGCCCAACGCCGAGCGATCATGGCCTTCAATCGTGGCAAGTCGGGTTCTGATCGGGTGCGCACCTACTTGCGCCTCCTCAAGGCGCAGCCCCATGCGGCGGAGGGTGTGTTACGGGCTTGCTGGCGCATGGCCTGGGCGGACGGCAAGGCGGATGATGCCGAGCGCGACCTGATCGAGCAGTGGGGCAAGTGGCTGGGGTGGACGCCGCAACAGCTCCAGGCGCTGGCGTCTGACTACGCGCCGGAACGTAAACCGCTGGCTAGCCGCAGTGGCGCCTATCAGGAGGCGTTGCGGATTCTGGGGGTGACTTCCACTACCGAGCCATCGGTGATCAAGCGTGCCTACCGTCGTCTGCTCAGTCGTCACCACCCGGACAAGATCGCCGGCAGCGGTGCCAGCCCCGCGCAAGTGCGTGAGGCCACCGAGCGCACCCGTGAATTGCATAACGCGTATGCGTTGATTCGCGAGCGCCGGGATTTTCGTTAGCTGCCGGTATTTGCGGGGGATAACCACAATCCGATGTGGGAGGGGGCTTGCACCCCGATGAGGGCGTGTCAGTAGATGCATCGATGGCTGACCCACCGCAATCGGGGGCAAGCCCCCTCCCACATTGCTGTTGTGCTGATCCTCAGTCAGTGCTGGCCTGCGGGCTCAACCAGCCGCGAATCCGGCGATACAACTGTTCCTGCTCGGCGGCGCTGTTGCCAGGCAGCGTCTTGAGCGACACCTGCTTATAGCTGTCATTCTTCGAACGCTTGGCCGCCTGGCTACGCTCCTGCGCGTTTTTGCGTTCTTGGGCGCTGTCTTGATAAAAGACATCCGCCGTCGGCACTTTCAAGCCTGGGGCCAGTTGTTGCAGGTCCGGCTGGCGAGCTGCCGGGGTCTTGCCGGCGACCATGACCAGCTTTTGCACTTGAGCCGGTTGTTTTTCGCTCAGGTAGCGCGCTGCCCACCAGGCGCCGGTGCCATGCCCGAGCAGTGCAACGCTGCGCGCGCCTTGGGTCTGGGCGAAGGCGACCGCAGCGTCGATGCGGTCGAAGATGCGCTTGGTGTCAGTCTTCTCCTGTTCATCCGCGCCTGGCACTACTGCCGGATCGGTTCCTTCGGCTTCGGCACTGGCGGCCTGTTCGATGGGTTTGGCGGCCGTGCTGCCTTCTTTGCTGCTGGTGTCGACGGTCGCCTTGGGCGCTTCGATCACTCGGGGCGGCAGGGTATCCATGTTGACGTCCGGCAGCGACAGGCTGAGGGTGCCCCAGTTGGCGTCGGGCAATTTACGTCGCAATGGTGCGATTGCTTGCGGCCCGTCAGCACTTTCCCCGGCGCCCGGTACGATAATCACCACACCTTCGGGTTCGGCGCTGTTGGCCGGTTTCCACAAGGCCAGGAATGAGTCGCTGCCGGCCTGTAGCTGTTGCTGTTCGGCGCGTGGTATTTGCCGCTCCAGGGCGCTGGCTTCTTCCTGGCTACGCTCAGGCAAGGGTTGGCGTTCAGCCGGTTTTTCGGCTGGTGGCGCAGGCGCATCGGCGGCCTGGACAGAAAAGGCGCTGGTAAATAGCAGCGACAGGCACAATGCTGGCAGTGCCGAACGGTGGAGATGGGGCATCGTTATTTCCCGGCCAGAAGTGATTCCGGCAGCCTAATGGGTTGGTCAGTATTTGTCAGTGATGTGAGACGTGGATCATGGGTTTTCGCTGTCTGCTGGTTATCGGCTGTTTGTGCTTTGCCTTGATGGCGGGAGCTGCACCTGCCCCTGTCGTACCGCAAGCGCAGCTCGATGCGCAGCAACGTCAATGGTTGGCCGGCCACCCGGAGTTGCGGGTGGGCCTGGTATTACAGGCACCGTATGCGCAATACGATCGGCGCCTGCAGCGTTTGTCCGGGGCCAATGTCGAGTTGATGCAATGGCTGGCCAAGGCGCTGAATATTGAACTGTTGTGGCGTAACTTCCCGACGCAGGAACAACTGGAAGACGCCGTGCGTGACGGGGAGGTCGATATCGCCCCCGGCTTGCAACAGACCCCGGCCGGTTTGCGCCTGTGGTTGTTCACTGACCCGTACATGCGCGTGCCCCAGCACATTGTCGGTATCCGAGAGGGCGGCGGCGCGGTCGACCTGGAAAAGCTCGACGACCGCTCGCGCGTTGCGGTGCGCATGCCCAGCGCGGTGGCCGATTACCTGCGCAGCACTTATCCCAGCCTCAACCTGCAAGGCGTGCCCATGGAGCGCCAGGCCTTGCAGTTGCTGGTGAGCCAGCAGGCGCGTTATGCCGTGGTGGACGAAGCCCAGTTGAGCCGATTGTCCGGTGAAGCGGAATTCGCCGGGCTGGCCGTGGTGGGGGACATCGGCCTGCCGCAGTTGCTGCGGGTGGCGACCCGCCGCGAATGGCCGGAACTGGCGGGCATCATGCAAAGCGCCCTGCGCGCCATCCCCGCCCGCGATCTCGACCAATTACACACCCGTTGGCTGCAACCCAAGTACCCACGGCTGTCAGAGTCGCCGGGCTTGTGGCAGAACCTCAGCCTGCTGCTGGGCCTGTTGCTGCTCGCCTGCCTGGCGGTGGTGTTTTGGCAGCGGCGTCATCAGCGCGTGCTCGAACACAGCCTGCTGACCGCCCGCGAGGAAAGTGCGGCGCGCGCCGCGGGTGCCGAAGCGCTGCGGCTGACGCAATTCTCCATCGATCAAAGCACCGTCGGCATCCTCTGGGTCAACTGGGACAGCCATGTGCGCTACGCCAACCGGGCAGCCGAAACCATGCTGGGCTATGGTCCCGGCGCCTTGATCGAGCGACCCTTGGTTGATTTTGACCCGAGCCTGGACATGGACCGCTGGCTGAACCTGTGGAAACGCGCACGCGCCAGCGAAGAGGGGCCGCAGAACTTCGCCACCGATTGCTTGCGTGCCGATGGCAGTGTCTTGCCCGCCGATGTGTCCTTGAGCTTCCTGCGTTTTGCCGAGGGCGAATACCTGGTGGTCTACCTCAATGACGTCACCGAACGACGCCGCTATGTGGCCGCGCTGCTGCAAAGTGAAGCGCAATTGCGTGAACTGTCGGCCCACCTGGAAACCGTGCGCGAAGAAGAAAAGGCCCGTATCGCCCGCGAAGTGCATGACGAGCTCGGACAAATGCTCACGGTGCTGAAGTTGGAAACCTCGATGTGCGAGCTGGCCTACGCGCAACTCGACCCAGGGTTGAATGAGCGGCTCAACAGCATGAAGCGCCTGATCGCCCAGTTGTTCCAACTGGTTCGCGATGTGGCCACGGCGCTGCGCCCGCCGATTCTCGATGCGGGGATTGCCTCTGCCATCGAGTGGCAGGCGCGGCGCTTCGAAGCGCGCACGCAGATCCCGTGCCTGGTGCAGGTTCCGGAAAACCTGCCGCTGCTGAGCGATGCCAAGGCTATTGGCCTGTTTCGCATTCTCCAGGAGGCGCTGACCAATGTGATGCGCCATGCCCAGGCGCATACTGTGGAGCTGACCTTGACGGTGGAAGGCAAACACCTGCGGCTGACTATCAGCGACGATGGTGTCGGCTTCGTCCAGGCCCAGGGGCGGCCGGTGTCGTTTGGCCTGGTTGGCATGCGCGAACGGGTGTTGATCATGGGCGGGCAATTGACCCTGGACAGCGAGTTGGGAGAGGGCACGACCCTGAGTGTCACGGTGCCGTTGGATGCATAACGATAAGAGGAAACCCCTGTGATCCGTGTACTGGTAGCCGAAGACCACACCATCGTGCGTGAAGGCATCAAGCAATTGATCGGCCTGGCCAAAGACCTGCTGGTGGTGGGCGAGGCAAGCAATGGCGAGCAATTGCTGGAGACCTTGCGTCATGTGCCTTGCGAAGTGGTGCTGCTGGACATCTCCATGCCCGGGGTCAATGGGCTGGAGGCCATCGCGCGCATTCGTGCACTGAACAACCCGCCGGCGATCCTGGTGCTATCGATGCACGATGAAGCGCAAATGGCCGCCCGTGCCTTGAAGGTGGGGGCGGCCGGTTATGCCACCAAGGACAGCGACCCGGCACTGCTGTTGATGGCGATTCGCAAGGTCGCGGCCGGTGGTCGCTATATTGACCCGGACCTGGCGGACCGCATGGTATTCGAGGTCGGCCTGACCGATTCGCGGCCCTTGCACTCATTGCTCTCGGAGCGCGAGTTCTCGGTATTCGAACGCCTGGCCCAGGGCGCCAACGTCAATGATATTGCCCAGCAGTTGGCGCTGAGCAGCAAGACCATCAGCACCCACAAGGCGCGCTTGATGCAAAAGCTCAATATCACCTCCCTGGCCGAACTGGTGAAGTACGCCATGGAGCACAAGCTCTTGTAGCGACATATCTATTTGCGACACCCCGCAAACCGGCACGGCCCCCATTCTCGCCGCTTGCGGCGCTCCACCTGGCGCGGCACTGTCCAGTACACGCCATGGGTGTAGGGCGTTCCCTACCCCCAACCGTCCATCCTGCTGATGTGATTCTCTCCTGGCCCCCGATTTCCGGGGCCTCGCCCCTGGACTACGCTTGTGCCACAGCAGTCCAAAATACAAAGGTGCGGGTATGAGCGAGGTGGATTCAAATGATGTGCTGGTCAGCTTTCGTGGCGTGCAGAAGAGCTACGACGGCGAGAACCTGATCGTCAAAGACCTCAACCTGGAGATTCGCAAGGGCGAGTTCCTCACCTTGCTCGGGCCATCCGGTTCAGGCAAGACCACCAGCCTGATGATGCTGGCGGGTTTCGAAACGCCGACCGCCGGTGAAATCCAGCTGGCCGGGCGCTCGATCAACAACGTGCCGCCGCACAAGCGCGATATCGGCATGGTGTTCCAGAACTACGCGTTGTTCCCGCACATGACGGTGGCCGAGAACCTGGCGTTCCCCCTGTCGGTACGTGGTTTGAGCAAGACCGATATCAGCGAGCGGGTCAAACGCGTGCTGAGCATGGTCCAGCTCGACGCCTTCGCCCAGCGCTATCCGGCGCAACTCTCCGGCGGCCAGCAACAGCGCGTGGCGTTGGCCCGGGCGCTGGTGTTCGAACCGCAACTGGTGCTGATGGACGAACCCCTCGGCGCCCTCGACAAGCAATTGCGCGAACACATGCAGATGGAGATCAAGCACCTGCACCAGCGCCTCGGCGTGACGGTGGTGTACGTGACCCACGACCAGGGCGAAGCCTTGACCATGTCGGACCGGGTGGCGGTGTTCCACCAGGGCGAGATCCAGCAGATCGCCGCGCCGCGCACCTTGTATGAAGAACCGAAGAACACCTTCGTCGCCAACTTTATCGGCGAAAACAACCGCCTCAATGGTCGCTTGCATAGCCACAGCGGCGACCGCTGCGTGGTGGAGCTGGCGCGGGGCGAGAAAGTCGAGGCGCTGGCGGTGAATGTCGGCCAGGTCGGCGGCCCGGTAACGCTGTCGGTACGACCTGAGCGCGTCAGCCTCAATGGCTCCAGTGAAAGCTGCATCAACCGTTTCTCGGGGCGAGTGGCGGAATTCATTTACCTGGGCGACCACGTGCGCGTGCGTCTGGAAGTCTGCGGCATGAGCGATTTTTTTGTGAAACAACCGATCGCCGAGCTGGATCCGGCCCTGGCGGTCGGCGACGTGGTACCGATTGGCTGGCAAGTCGAGCACGTTCGCGCGCTCGACCCACTTCTAGAGGCGAAATAATCGCCCCCATGGCTTCACCAACCCTGCACGTGGAGAGAACAACAATGTTGAGATCCCTGAAATATTCCGTCCTGGCTTTGAGCTTGATGGGCGCGACACAGGCCATGGCAGGCCCGGACCTGACGGTCGTGTCCTTCGGTGGCGCGAACAAGGCTGCACAGGTCAAGGCCTTCTATGCACCGTGGGAAAGCGCGGGCAACGGCAAGATCGTCGCCGGTGAATACAATGGTGAAATGGCCAAGGTCAAGGCCATGGTTGACACCAAGAGCGTGTCCTGGGACTTGGTGGAAGTAGAGTCGCCGGAACTGTCCCGTGGTTGCGACGAGGACATGTTCGAGCCGCTGGACCCGAAATTGTTCGGCAACACCGCGGATTACGTGAAGGGCGCGATCCAGCCTTGTGGCGTGGGCTTCTTCGTGTGGTCCACGGTGCTGGCCTACAACGCCGACAAGCTGACCAGCGCGCCGACCAGTTGGGCGGATTTCTGGGACACCAAGAAATTCCCAGGCAAGCGCGGTCTGCGTAAGGGGGCCAAGTACACCCTCGAATTCGCCTTGATGGCTGACGGCGTCGCGCCGAAGGATGTCTACAAAGTACTGGCCGGCAAAGATGGCCAGGACCGTGCGTTCAAGAAGCTCGATGAACTCAAGCCGTCGATCCAATGGTGGGAAGCCGGCGCACAACCGCCGCAGTACCTCGCCTCGGGTGACGTGGTGATGAGCTCGGCCTACAACGGCCGTATCGCGGCCGTACAGAAAGAGAGCAACCTCAAAGTGGTCTGGAACGGCGGCATCTACGACTTCGATGCCTGGGCCATTCCAAAAGGCCTGGCCAAGGATCGCGCAGACGCGGCGAAGAAATTCATCGCCTTCTCCGTGCAGCCGCAGCAGCAGAAGATCTACTCGGAAAACATCGCCTACGGCCCGGCCAACACCCAAGCCGTACCGTTGCTGGCCAAGGATGTGTTGAAAGACATGCCGACTACGCCAGAGAACATCGCCAACCAGGTGCAGATCGATGTGAGCTTCTGGGCGGATAACGGCGAGCAGCTGGAGCAGCGCTTCAACTCCTGGGCTGCCAAGTAACACCGCATAACCCTGTGGGAGGGGGGCTTGCCCCCGATGACGGCGGCCCAGTCGATACCTGTGTTGACTGAAACTCTGCCATCGGGGGCTAGCCCCCCCTCCCACAAGGGATTTCCCGCGTGTGAAAGATTGCATTCATTTTCAAGTTTCGGAGTCAGCCATGGCCATCGCCGTTCCCTCGAACGAGGTCAACAGCCCCACCCTCAAGCAGCGCCTGGCGCGTGCCGAACGGCTCAATCGCTGGAAGGCCCAGGCCTTGATTGCACCGCTGGTGCTGTTTTTGCTGCTGGTGTTCCTGGTGCCGATCGTTGCGCTGCTCTACAAAAGCGTGGGTAACCCTGAAGTGGTGGGCGGTTTGCCGCGCACCGTGGTGGCGGTGAAGACCTGGGACGGTCGTGGCCTGCCGGGCGAGCCGGTGTACCAGGCGCTGAGCGAAGACCTGGGCGAAGCCCGTAAAAACCAGACCCTGGGCGATCTGTCGAAACGTTTGAACATGGAATTGGCCGGCTACCGCAGCCTGCTGACCAAAACCGCACGGGCGCTGCCGTTTACCGAAGCCCCGGCCTCTTATAAAGAAGCGTTGGAAAGCCTCGATGAACGCTGGGGCGACCCGGCGTACTGGCAGGCGATCCGGCGTAATACCAGCAGCCTGACCCCCTACTACCTGCTGGCGGCCGTCGATCATCGCATCGATGACCTCGGCGAAGTGGCCCCGGCCACCCCCGACCAGGCGATCTACCTGGATATTTTCGCCCGTACCTTCTGGATGGGCCTGGTGATCACTTTCGTCTGCCTGCTGCTGGCCTATCCACTGGCGTACTTGCTGGCCAACCTGCCGGCGCGCAAAAGTAACCTGCTGATGATCCTGGTACTGCTACCGTTCTGGACCTCGATCCTGGTGCGGGTGGCGGCGTGGATTGTGTTGCTGCAGTCCGGCGGCTTGATCAACAGCGCACTGATGGGCATGGGGCTGATCGATAAACCCATGGAACTGGTGTTCAACCGCACCGGGGTCTACATCTCCATGGTGCATATCCTGCTGCCGTTCATGATCTTGCCGATCTACAGCGTGATGAAGGGTATTTCACCGACTTATATGCGTGCGGCCATTTCCCTGGGCTGCCACCCGTTCACCAGCTTCTGGCGCGTCTACTTCCCGCAAACCTATGCCGGTGTGGGGGCGGGTTGCCTGCTGGTGTTCATCCTGGCGATTGGTTACTACATCACCCCGGCGCTGCTGGGCAGCCCGAACGACCAGATGGTCAGCTACTTCGTGGCCTTCTATACCAACACCAGTATCAACTGGGGCATGGCGACGGCGTTGGGTGGCTTACTGCTGCTGGCGACCGTGCTGCTGTACCTGATCTACAACCGGCTGGTGGGCGCCAGTCGTCTGCGCCTGAGCTGAGGAGACCTTGCGATGCTGAGCCCTTATATGTCACCGGTGGAACGGGTGTGGTTCTACAGCTTGCGGATACTCTGCGGCCTGATCCTGCTGTTCCTGATCCTGCCCGTGCTGGTGATCATCCCGCTGTCGTTCAACAGCGGCAGTTTCCTGGTGTACCCGTTGCAAGGCTTCTCGCTGCACTGGTACCAGGACTTTTTCGCCTCGGCGGAATGGATGCGCGCGCTGAAGAACAGCATCATCGTCGCGCCGGCGGCCACCGTGCTGGCCATGGTGTTCGGCACCCTGGCGGCGATTGGCCTGACCCGCGGGCATTTTCCCGGCAAGGCGCTGGTGATGGCCCTGGTGATTTCGCCGATGGTGGTGCCGGTGGTGATCATCGGTGTAGCGAGTTACCTGTTCTTTGCGCCGCTGGGCCTGGGTAACAGCTTCTTTTCGTTGATCGTGGTGCACGCCGTGTTGGGCGTGCCCTTTGTGATCATCACCGTGTCGGCGACGCTGCAGGGGTTCAACCATAACCTGGTGCGGGCGGCTGCCAGCCTGGGGGCTTCGCCGTTGACCGCGTTTCGTCGGGTGACCTTGCCACTGATCGCGCCGGGAGTGATTTCCGGAGCGCTGTTTGCCTTCGCGACGTCGTTCGATGAAGTGGTGGTGACGCTGTTCCTGGCCGGCCCGGAGCAGGCGACCTTGCCTCGGCAGATGTTCAGCGGTATCCGTGAGAACCTCAGCCCGACGATTGCCGCCGCGGCGACCTTGCTGATTGCGTTCTCGGTGTTGCTGTTGCTGACCCTGGAATGGCTGCGCGGGCGTAGCGAGAAGTTGCGCACCGCACAGGTCTGAAGCCCACGCAGATCACAGTGTGGGAGGGGGAAAGCCCCTCCCGCATGGGACTGTGACCATTCAGCAGTTGAATGGAAGACAACCTGTTTCGATCAGTTACTCTTGTGCTAGCCCACAATCGACAAGAGGCCGCGCACATGAGTACTTCCTCATTCAAGATCGCCCACAAACTACTGACCGGTGCTGGCGCCATCGAGCAACTGGCTGCCGAGCTCACGCGGCTGGATATCGACAACCCGCTGATCGTCACCGACGCCGCGCTGGTCAAGTCGGGCACCGTGGCCCTGGCGATTGAGCATTTGGGCGATCGCACCTACGAAATCTTCGACCGCGTGCTGCCCGACCCGGAAGTCGCCATCGTCGAGGATTGCATGCGCGTATACCGCGAGGGCGGCCATGACGGCTTGATCGGCCTGGGCGGCGGCAGTGCGATCGATATCGCCAAGAGCGTGGCGGCGTACGCGGGTTACCACGGCGCCCTGGCGGACTTGTTCGGGGTCGACCAGGTGCCGCGCAAGGGGCCGCCGCTGATCGCCATTCCCACCACGGCCGGTACCGGTTCTGAAGTGACCAATGTGGCGATTCTTTCCGACAAGGTCGCGCAATTGAAAAAAGGCATCGTCAGCGACTTCCTGTTGCCGGATGTCGCGCTGATCAGCCCGCAAATGACCCTGACCTGCCCGCGCAGCGTCACCGCCGCCAGTGGCGTGGATGCGCTGGTGCATGCGGTTGAGGCCTACCTGTCGCTGAACGCCTCGCCGATCACCGATGCGCTGGCCATTGGCGCAATCAAGCTGATCGCCAAGGCGCTGCCCAAGGCCTACGCGAACCCGGCCAACCTGCAGGCCCGCGACGATATGGCCACCGCCAGCCTGATGGCCGGGATGGCATTCGGGAATGCCGGTGTGGGCGCGGTGCATGCGCTGGCGTACCCGTTGGGCGGGCGCTTCAACATCGCCCACGGCGTGAGTAATGCGCTGTTGCTGCCGTATGTGATGCATTGGAACAAGCTGGCGTGTGTCGAGCGCATGCAGGACATCGCCGTGGCCATGGGCGTGAACGTCAGCGGCCTGAGTGTCAACGATGCCGCCGACCAGGCGGTCGATGCGATGACGCGACTGTGTGCCGCAGTGGAGATCCCGTCGGGCCTGCGCAGTTTTGGGGTTCCCGAGGACGCAATCCCGGCCATGGCCTGCGAAGCGGCGGGCATTGAGCGGCTGATGCGCAATAATCCGCGCAAGCTCAGCCCGGCGGATATCGAGAAAATCTATCGAGCGGCCTATTAGCCGTTGAGTTAGGTCACGGTGCGCAGGGCAAAGCATGAGGTATACAATGCGCGCCATCGTGATTTAGCTCAAAAAAGGTGCGTCATGCAGCCCTTCGTTATCGCTCCATCGATTCTCTCTGCCGATTTCGCCCGCCTGGGTGAAGAAGTGGACAAGGTGTTGGCCGCCGGTGCCGACTTCGTGCACTTCGATGTCATGGACAACCACTACGTGCCCAACCTGACCATCGGGCCGATGGTCTGCGCCGCGTTGCGCAAGTACGGGATCACCGCGCCGATCGATGCGCACCTGATGGTCAGCCCGGTGGACCGTATCATCGGTGACTTCGTTGACGCCGGAGCAACCTACATCACCTTCCACCCGGAAGCTTCGCTGCATGTCGATCGCACCCTGCAACTGATCCGCGAGGGCGGCTGCAAGGCGGGCCTGGTGTTCAACCCGGCCACCCCGCTGGATGTGCTCAAGTACGTGATGGACAAGGTCGACATGGTCTTGCTGATGAGCGTCAACCCAGGCTTCGGCGGGCAGAAGTTCATTCCTGGCACCCTCGACAAGCTGCGCGAAGCCCGTGCGCTGATCGATGCCTCGGGCCGTGACATCCGCCTGGAAATCGACGGTGGGGTCAACGTCAACAATATTCGCGAAATCGCCGCCGCCGGTGCCGATACCTTCGTGGCCGGCTCGGCGATCTTCAATGCCCCGGATTATCAGGAAGTGATCGCCAAGATGCGTGCCGAACTGGCGCTGGCGCGTCCATGAGCGGCTTTGAGCAGTTATTCCCCGGCAAACTGCCACGGCTGGTGATGTTCGATCTGGACGGTACGTTGATCGATTCGGTGCCCGACCTGGCGGCGGCGGTGGACGAGATGCTGCTCAAGCTGGGGCGCAAGCCGGTGGGGATCGACTCGGTGCGTGAATGGGTCGGCAACGGTGCGCAGATGCTGGTGCGCCGGGCCCTGGCCAATCATATCGACGCCGAAGGTGTGGATGATGTCGAGGCCGAGCATGCACTGGAGTTGTTCAATACTGCCTATGAGGACGGTCACGAACTCACGGTGGTATACCCAGGCGTACGCGACACGCTCAAATGGCTGAGCAAGCAGGGCGTGGAAATGGCCCTGATCACCAACAAGCCGGAGCGCTTCGTCGCGCCGTTGCTGGACCAGATGAAAATCGGCCGGTATTTCCGCTGGATCATCGGTGGCGATACCTTGCCGCAGAAGAAACCCGACCCGGCGGCGCTGTTTTTCGTGATGAAAATGGCCAATATCCCGGCGTCGCAGTCGTTGTTTGTCGGCGATTCGCGCAGTGATGTGCTGGCGGCAAAAGCGGCGGGGGTGCAGTGCGTGGCCTTGAGTTACGGCTACAACCATGGTCGGCCGATCGCCGAAGAGTCGCCGTCGTTGGTGATTGATGACCTGCGACTGCTAATCCCCGGTTGCTTGGGAGCTGGCGCTGAGATAACGTTGCCCGGTACCGATCCGTCCCCTTCTGGAAATTCCATCGTGGTGGTCACTCGCAAACTCTGGATGAAAGTTATCAAGGCCCTGGCCCGCTGGCGTTGGCGCGCCTGACTGATCCTGGCCGCGCTCTGCGGCACGTTTGCATACCTGACTGTTAGACCCTCATGCCACGAGGCACACCATGATCCGCGAAGAATTCCTGCGTTTGGCCGCTGCCGGCTATAACCGTATTCCCCTGGCCTGCGAAACCCTGGCCGACTTCGACACACCGCTGTCGATCTACCTGAAGCTGGCCGACGAGCCCAACTCCTACCTGCTGGAGTCGGTACAGGGCGGTGAGAAGTGGGGCCGTTACTCGATCATCGGCCTGCCGTGCCGCACCGTACTGCGGGTGCATGACCATCATGTGAGCATTACCCATGATGGCGTCGAGATCGAAAGCCACGATGTCGAAGACCCGCTGGCCTTCGTCGAAACCTTCAAGGCGCGCTACAACGTGCCGACCATCCCTGGCCTGCCGCGTTTCAATGGCGGCCTGGTGGGGTATTTCGGCTACGACTGTGTTCGTTATGTGGAAAAACGCCTGGGCAAATGCCCGAATCCGGACCCATTGGGTGTGCCGGACATTCTGCTGATGGTCTCCGATGCGGTGGTGGTGTTCGATAACCTTGCCGGCAAGATGCATGCGATCGTGCTCGCCGACCCATCCCAGGCCAACGCTTTCGAGCAAGGCCTGGCCAGCCTCGAAGCCTTGCTGGAAAAACTGCGCCAGCCGATCACCCCGCGTCGCGGCCTGGACCTCAGCCGTCCACCGGCGGCCGACCCGGTGTTCCGCTCCAGCTTTACCCAGGATGATTACGAACGCGCCGTCGATACCATCAAGGAATATATCCTCGCCGGTGACTGCATGCAGGTGGTGCCGTCGCAACGCATGTCCATCGACTTCAAGGCCGCGCCGATCGATCTGTACCGAGCGCTGCGCTGCTTCAACCCGACGCCTTACATGTACTTCTTCAACTTCGGTGACTTCCACGTGGTGGGCAGTTCGCCAGAAGTGCTGGTGCGCGTTGAAGACAACCTGATCACCGTGCGCCCGATCGCCGGTACACGCCCGCGTGGCGCGACCGAAGAAGCGGATTTGGCGCTCGAGGAAGACCTGCTCAGCGACGATAAGGAAATCGCCGAACACCTGATGCTGATCGACCTGGGCCGCAACGACACGGGGCGTGTCTCGGAAATCGGTTCGGTGAAGCTCACCGAGAAAATGGTCATCGAGCGTTATTCCAACGTGATGCATATCGTCTCCAACGTCACCGGGGAATTGAAAGCCGGCTTGACCGCGATGGACGCGCTGCGGGCGATTTTGCCGGCCGGTACCTTGTCGGGCGCGCCGAAGATTCGTGCGATGGAAATCATCGATGAGCTGGAACCGGTCAAGCGTGGCGTCTACGGTGGCGCCGTGGGGTATTTCGCCTGGAACGGCAACATGGACACCGCCATCGCGATTCGCACGGCCGTGATCAAGGACGGGGAGCTGCATGTGCAGGCCGGTGGCGGGATTGTCGCCGACTCGGTACCGGCCCTCGAATGGGAAGAAACCCTGAACAAGCGCCGTGCGATGTTCCGCGCCGTAGCGCTGGCTGAACAGACCCCCAATTCTTGAGGTTTCCCCATGTTACTGATGATTGATAACTACGACTCCTTTACCTACAACGTTGTGCAGTACCTGGGGGAGCTGGGTGCCGAGGTCAAAGTGGTTCGCAATGACGAACTGACCGTGGCCGAAATCGCCGCCCTGAATCCGGAGCGCATTGTGGTTTCGCCGGGCCCCTGCACGCCGACCGAGGCGGGTATTTCCCTCGAAGCCATCAAGTACTTCGCCGGCAAGCTGCCAATCCTGGGCGTATGCCTGGGCCATCAGTCCATTGGCCAGGCCTTTGGTGGTGACGTGGTGCGTGCGCGGCAGGTGATGCATGGCAAGACCAGCCCGGTGTTCCATAAAGACCTGGGCGTATTCCAGGCACTCAAGAACCCGGTGACCGTGACCCGCTACCACTCGCTGGTGGTCAAGCGCGAAACCCTGCCGGAATGCCTGGAACTGACCGCCTGGACCCAACTGGAAGACGGCTCCGTCGACGAGATCATGGGCCTGCGCCACAAGACACTGAACATCGAAGGGGTGCAGTTTCACCCTGAGTCGATCCTGACCGAGCAGGGCTACGAGCTGTTCGCCAACTTTCTCAAGCAGAGCGGCGGCACGCGCTAAGGACTTTCCATGGATATCAAGACTGCCCTGAGCCGTATCGTCGGCCATCTGGACCTGAGCACCGCTGAAATGAGCGATGTGATGCGCGAAATCATGACCGGTCAATGCACCGACGCGCAGATCGGCGCCTTCATGATGGCGATGCGCATGAAGAGCGAGAGCATCGACGAAATCGTCGGCGCGGTATCGGTGATGCGCGAGCTGGCGGACAAGGTCGCGCTCAAGACCCTCGACGGTGTTGTCGATGTGGTCGGTACCGGCGGCGACGGTGCGAATATTTTCAACGTGTCGACGGCGGCTTCCTTTGTGGTCGCGGCGGCTGGCTGCACCGTGGCCAAGCACGGTAACCGTGCGGTATCGGGCAAAAGCGGCAGTGCCGACTTGCTGGAAGCGGCCGGCATCTACCTGAACCTGACGCCGGTACAAGTGGCACGCTGCATCGATAACGTCGGCATCGGCTTTATGTTTGCCCAGTCCCACCATGGGGCGATGAAACATGCGGCCGGCCCGCGCAAGGACCTTGGCCTGCGTACCCTGTTCAACATGCTCGGCCCGCTTACGAATCCGGCCGGTGTGAAGCACCAGGTGGTGGGCGTGTTCAGCCAGGCGCTGTGCCGTCCATTGGCTGAAGTATTGCAACGCCTGGGCAGCAAGCATGTGCTGGTGGTGCATTCCAAGGATGGCCTGGACGAATTCAGCCTGGCGGCTCCGACCTTTGTAGCCGAACTGAAGAACGACCAGGTCACCGAATATTGGGTCGAGCCCGAAGACCTGGGCATGAAAAGCCAGAGCCTGCATGGCTTGGCGGTGGAAAGCCCGGCAGCTTCGCTGGAACTGATTCGCGATGCCTTGGGGCGTCGCAAGACCGAGAACGGCCAAAAAGCTGCAGAAATGATTGTTTTGAATGCTGGCGCGGCACTTTACGCGGCGGACCATGCCTATAGTCTTAAGGAGGGTGTGGCCTTGGCCCACGATGCGCTGCACACCGGTCTGGCTCGTGAAAAGCTCGAAGAGCTGGGAGCATTCACCGCAGTATTCAAGATGGAGAATGAAGGATGAGTGTCCCGACCGTTCTGGAAAAAATCCTGGCCCGCAAAGCTGAAGAAGTCGCCGTGCGCCGCGCACGCGTGAGCCTGGCCGAGCTGGAAAGCCAGGCGAAGGTCGCTGACGCACCGCGTGGTTTTGCCAACGCCTTGATCGCCCAGTCCAAGCAGAAGCAACCGGCGGTTATCGCTGAAATCAAGAAAGCCTCGCCGAGCAAAGGCGTCATCCGCGAAAACTTCGTACCGGCCGACATCGCCGTCAGCTACGAGAAGGGCGGGGCGACCTGTCTGTCCGTGCTCACCGATATCGACTTTTTCCAGGGCTCCGACGAGTTCTTGAAGCAAGCCCGTGCTGCGTGCAAGTTGCCGGTGATCCGCAAGGATTTCATGATCGACCCGTACCAGATTGTCGAAGCCCGAGCCCTGGGTGCTGACTGCGTGCTGCTGATCGTCTCCGCGCTGGACGACGTGAAGATGGCCGAGTTGGCGGCCGTGGCCAAAAGCGTTGGCCTGGATGTGCTGGTGGAAGTGCACGACGGCGATGAGTTGGAACGTGCACTCAAGACCCTCGACACACCGTTGGTGGGCGTTAACAACCGTAACCTGCACACTTTTGAAGTCAGCCTTGAAAACACCCTCGACCTGCTGCCGCGTATTCCACGCGACCGCCTGGTGATCACCGAGAGTGGCATCGTTAACCGCGCCGACGTGGAGCTGATGGAAATCAGCGGTGTGTACTCGTTCCTGGTGGGTGAGACCTTTATGCGTGCCGAGAACCCGGGGGCGGAACTGCAGCGTCTGTTCTTCCCGGAGCGTGGCGTGGCGGTCAGCGGTTCCACTCTCGATTGATTTGAAATGCGATCAACGTGTGGGAGGGGGCTTGCCCCCGATGGCGACGGTTCAGTTGGAGCATCCTTGACTGACACACCGCCATCGGGGCAAGCCCCCTCCCACATTTGGGTTTGTGTTTATTCAGATAGGTAGGTGCCTGTTGATCCAGCCAGTGTCGATGCTTGTTGAAGCAGGCCTTGCCGCCGAGCAAGCCTTGTTGACCGCCGTTTGCGCGGGTGAGCAGGAGTTTGGCCTGCTGTTCTGGCAGCCCAGTGATCAAGCCTTGGTGATGCCCCGACGTTTGAGTCGGCTGCCGGCGTTCGAAGCCGCCAGCCAAGTCTCAGCCGACGCCGGTTGGCCAGTGTTGCTGCGCGAAACCGGCGGCGAGCCGGTGCCGCAGTCCAACGCTACGGTCAATATCGCGCTGGTCTACGCGCCGCCACGCAGCGAAAGCGATCAGGCACGCATCGAAACCGGTTACCTGCGTTTATGTCAGCCGATCTGCGATTTATTGATCGAGTTGGGCGGCGATGCCTCCGTCGGAGAAATCGACGGCGCGTTCTGCGACGGTCGTTACAACGTCAACCTCAATGGGCGCAAGATGGTCGGTACTGCCCAGCGCTGGCGGCAAAGTGGTGGTCGCCCGGTGGGGTTGGTGCACGGTGCCTTGTTGCTGGAGAACGACCGCGATGAACTGATTGCGGCGGTCAATCGTTTCAATGAGGCCTGCGGTCTTGAACAGCGGGTGCGTGCCGACAGCCATATCGCGCTGCACGAAGCTTTCCCCGCGCCGGATGCGATCAGCCGGTTGGACACCTTGTATCGCCAGATGCTGGCCAGCTTCCTGCCGGGTTAACGGGTGCCGAACACCACCATCGTCTTCCCTTTGACGTGCACCAGGTTGCGTTCTTCCAGGTCCTTGAGCACGCGACCGACCATTTCCCGTGAACACCCGACAATGCGCCCGATCTCCTGGCGCGTGACTTTGATTTGCATGCCATCGGGGTGGGTCATGGCGTCAGGTTGTTTGCACAGCTCCAGCAGGCAGCGGGCTACCCGACCGGTGACGTCAAAGAACGCCAGGTCGCCGACCTTGCGTGTGGTGTCGCGCAGGCGTTGGGCAATCTGGCCGCTCAAGGCGTAGAGAATATCGGGGTCCTGCTGGGCCAATTCGCGAAATTTCGCGTAACTGATTTCGGCCACTTCGCATTCGATCTTGGTCCGTACCCAGGCGCTGCGTTCCTGCTCTTTGCCCGCTTGTTCAAACAGCCCCAGTTCGCCAAAGAAATCCCCGGTATTGAGGTAGGCGATGATCATTTCGCGGCCGTCTTCATCCTCGATCAGGATGGTGACCGAGCCCTTGATGATGAAGAACAGTGTTTCGGAACGCTCGCCTGCGCAGATGATGTTGTGCTTGGCCGGGTGACGTCGGCGCTGGCAGTGCATCAACAGCTTGTCGAGATTCTTGATCTTGGGTATGGGAGTAAGAGCAACCATGGTTGTATCCCGAAAAGGCGGCGCGAGGTGATTTGGAGTTGTTGTATTCAGCGGTATCGGCATTGATACACGTTGTATGAAGGGTGGCAATACGCCATCGATTTAGCGCCAGCTTAACAGACGCTTTCTGACTCGATTAGCGAATTTACCGAGCGCGGCCGGTTGTTGATCCGCTTTCATGGGAAACGCTGTGGTTGCAAGCCCCTGTGCTAAGCTGGCGACCCTTTTTTAGCAGTGGAGTCTGGGCGATGAAGGCACGCATCCAATGGGCGGGCGAAGCCATGTTCCTCGGTGAGTCGGGCAGTGGCCATGTCGTGGTCATGGACGGCCCACCGGAAGCCGGTGGCCGTAACCTGGGCGTACGACCCATGGAAATGCTCCTGCTTGGCGTGGGCGGTTGCAGTAATTTCGACGTGGTCAGCATCCTGAAAAAGTCCCGCCAGGCCGTTGAAAGCTGTGAAGCCTTCCTGGAAGCCGAACGCGCCACTGAAGACCCGAAGGTTTTTACCAAGATCCATATGCATTTTGTGGTCAAGGGGCGGGCGTTGAAGGAGGCTCAGGTCAAGCGAGCCATTGAACTGTCGGCCGAGAAGTACTGCTCGGCATCGATCATGCTCGGTGCTGCCGGCGTGGCCATCACTCATGATTACGAAATCATCGAGTTGGGCTGATCGCCGTAACGGCAAAAAGAAGGGCGCTTTGAAAGCGCCCTTTTTTTTCGGCCTAGATTCGGTAGGTGCTTTTGGTCATGACCTTGGCCAGCAGGCTCATGCCAAACCTCACCGGCGCGGGGAAGCGGAAGCCACCGGCATCCAGGGCACTTTGCGCATGGTGTTCTTCATCGGTGCGCATTTGCTCAAGAATCGCTCGGGATTTTTCGTCTTCGGCCGGCAGTTGTTCCAGGTGCTCATCAAGGTGCTTGCAAACTTGATGTTCTGTCGCTGCGACAAAACCGAGGCTGACTTTATCGCTGATCAGGCCGGCGGCAGCGCCAATTCCGAACGACAGGCCATAAAACAGTGGGTTCAGTACGCTGGGGTGGCTACCGAGTTGGCGAATACGTTGCTCGCACCAGGCCAGGTGGTCGATTTCCTCCTCGGCCGCATGCTCCATGGCTGCGCGCACTTGCGGCAGCTTGGCGGTCAGGGCCTGGCCCTGGTACAGCGCCTGGGCACAGACTTCACCGGTATGGTTGATGCGCATCAGGCCGGCGACGTGGCGGGTGTCGGTCTCGCTCATTTGCGCGTCGGGTTGCACGATGGCCGGCGACGGGCGGTACGGTGCGCCGCTGAAGGGCAACAGTGTGCGCATGGCCGTATCGGCTTGCAGCAACAGACGGTCAATCGGCGAGTAGTGACGTTGGGTAGTCATGCTGACCTCCGGGAAGAATCTCGGCGGCCAGTTTACCGCAAGAGAGGGCGAAGCGTTTGCGTTGAGTCAAGGGCATGGGGTCGCACGCGCTGGGCTGCGACCCTTCGATCGTGGGGTATCAGCCCGGCGGCCAGTTCATCTGGCGCTGACCCAGTACGTGCATATGGATGTGGTAAACGGTCTGTCCACCTTCTTCATTGCAGTTCATCACTACCCGGAAACCTTTCTCGCAGCCCAGTTCCAAGGCCAGGCGCTGGGCGGTAAACAGAATATGGCCAGCCAGGGCTTTGTCGTCTTCGCCCAGGTCATTCAGGGTGCGGATGGGTTTCTTCGGGATTACCAGGAAATGTACCGGCGCCTGTGGGGCGATATCGTGGAAGGCGAGGACCTGGTCATCTTCGTAGATGATCTTCGCGGGTATTTCTCTGTTGATGATTTTGGTGAACAGAGTATCCACAGCTGTTTCTCCATATGAATGTGCAGGGTGAGTGTACTCAGGCGGTCAGCGTGGGCAATAGGCCTTGTTGATCGCGCCGGCAATCTTGCGGGTCAGCCAGCGTGGGCTGAAGCGCGGGCTGAAGGCCAGCCAGCGGTTGCGCCGTCCGGGAATGATGATGGCTTTGTTCTTTTCCAGTGCGCGTACGGTGTAGAGGGCCACTTCTTCCGGGCTCATCAGCTGCTGGCTGCGATCGAGCTTGGCAGTGTCCATTTGCGCGGTGCCGAAGAACGCCGTGCGTGTCGGGCCGGGGCATAACACCGAGACCTTGATGCCACAGGTCTTCAATTCTTCGCGCAAACCTTCGGAAAAATGCAGCACATACGCTTTGCTGGCGTAATAGCTGCTCATCCACGGGCCGGGCTGGAACGCCGCAACCGAGGCGACATTGAGTATCTGCCCGCCGCCTTGCAACGCCATGGCATTGCCAAGGGCGTGACACATGCGCGTCAGTGCGAGGATGTTGACTTCGATCAGGTCCTGCTCGGTCATCCAGTCCTGGGCCAGGAACGGTCCGCTGGTGCCGATGCCGGCGCAGTTAACCAGCAAGTCGATCTGCCGTTCGCCTTCTTCAAGTTCCAGCAGGAACCCGGACAAGCGCAGTGGCTCGCCCAGGTCGCAGGCACGAAACAGCACCTCGACGCCAAAGCGTTGAGTCAATTCGATTGCAATGCTTTCCAACTGATCACGCTGGCGGGCCACCAGAATCAAGCTGCGGCCGCGACGGGCCAGTGCTTCGGCCAAGGCCAGGCCGATGCCGCTGGAGGCGCCGGTGATCAGAGCGTAACGGGTCATGCCTTTCTCCATCGCAACGCCGCCGAGCCTGTGACAGAGGCATCACAGGCGGCGGGCGTTTCTTCACTGTTCTGGAGAGTCTACAGGTTCGGCCGCTTCGTCAGCACTTTGCACGTCTTCTTCATCGACGATCACGCTTTGATCGGCGTCGTCATCGGAGGTGAGGGAACTGCTTTCGTAGCTGCTGTCCACGTTGGCTTCGAGCTGGTTCAGGTAGCCATTCATCCCCAGGGTCACCACGACGATGAGCACCAATGGGATAAACGCCAGCCATAGGGAGGCCAGCACTTTCACCGCCGTGGAGTTGCGCGGAGGTGGCGCGCCGTACTGGTTGGCGCCGGCGTTACCGGGCAGTACCAACAGCAGAAGCGGGAAGACGCTGTTCACCAGCGGAACCAGGTTCAGCAGGTACAACCAGCCGGACCAGCCCAGGTCGTGCAGGCGTTGCACGCCGATTTGCACGCTCACGACGACAAGCGCAACAAACAGCGCAAACCCCAGCAGCGAGCCGAGAATAACGGCGATCGTTGGCGAAGCGGTCGCGATCGCGAAGCCCACGGTACTGAGGATGCCTGCTGCTACGAGCATCGCAACCGTCAGCACCAGCGTCCAGGCCAGATAGCGCAGGCGGCCGATGCGCCCATTGATGGTGAAGACCTTGAGGCTGGAATACTCCGGCAAGTCATCACCTACGGCAGCGCGTGGTGGAGCGTAGGGCGAAGCGGCAGGTCGGGAGAAGTCCGTAGCGCCCGAATCCGTCTCGTGAGTTTCAGCCAAGCTGAAGGCTACAGGCTGCTCGGCTTCGATGCGCGCATCGATGCCAGCGTTGTGCAGTGCAGTCAGGTAGGTTTCTGCGTCAGGCCGGGAAAGGTCGCGTTTCAACGCAACCGGGCGGCCGGTAAAAAGCTTCTCGATGGCCTCGACGTCGCTTTTGAACAGCTCGGCGAGGTTGAGTTTTGCCGTGGTGCTTTCGACACCTGGGAGCAAGGCTCCGTCAAACACGATCTTGAAACGGTTGTCGCTCATGCAGGCATCCTTGTCACTTAATCAGGGAGGGTGGGGCAAGCCTGCTTCGATTGGCAGGCCTGACAATTGGGTCAGCGTGGCCAGCGCAGTTGTGCCGCCTGCTCGCGCGCCTTGCGGTATTCGGCATCCAGGCGGGCAACGAGTTCATCGACGCTGGGTAAATCATCAATATCTCCGACGCCCTGGCCGGCGGACCACACGGTCTTCCAGGCCTTGGCCTCATCGCTCAACGGCTTGAGCTTGGAACCGAAGTTGACTTCGCCTTTGCCTTGCAGGGCAGCGAGGTCGAAACCGGCATTTTCCAGGCTCTGGCGCATAAAGCTGGCGGGGACGCCCGAGACCGCAGGAGTGTGCACGATGTCGGCGGCGCGCGCTGTGAGCAGCATCTCTTTATAAGCATCCGGGGCGTGGCTTTCGGTCGTGCCGATAAAGCGTGTGCCGAAATAGGCCAGGTCGGCCCCCAGCACCTGGGCGGCAAGAATTTCGTGCCCGTGGTTGAGGCAACCTGCCAGCAACAGGGTTTTATCGAAGAACTGGCGGATTTCGGCGATCAGGGCGAACGGGCTCCAGGTCCCGGCATGGCCCCCGGCGCCCGCAGCGACTGCGATCAAACCATCGACACCGGCCTCCGCGGCTTTCTCCGCATGGCGCCGTGTGGTGACATCGTGAAAGACCAGGCCGCCGTAGCTGTGCACGGCATCCACCAGTTCCTTCACGGCGCCCAGGCTGGTGATCACGATCGGGACCTTGTGTTCTACGCAGATCGCCAAGTCAGCCTGCAACCGTGGGTTGCTGTTGTGCACGATAAGGTTCACGGCGTAGGGCGCGGGGTTGTCCAACGGAGCCAGGCCCGCTTCGATTTCCTCCAGCCAGGCCTTGAAACCACTGCTTTCACGCTGGTTGAGCGCCGGGAAACTCCCGACCACTCCGTTGCGACAGCACGCCAGGACCAGTTGCGGGTTGGAAATCAGGAACATCGGCGCAGCCACCACGGGCAGGCGAAGACGTTGTTCAAGCAGAGCGGGCAGCGACATTGGAGGTACCCCGAGTCATTAGAAGTTAGAACGGTTTGACCACGACCAAAATTACGATAGCCAGCAATATCAGAACCGGGACTTCATTGAACCAGCGATAAAAGACATGGCTGCGGGTGTTTTCGCCACGGGCAAAGCGCTTTACCTGCGCGCCGCACATATGGTGATAGCCGATAAGGAGCACGACCAGGGTCAGCTTGGCATGGATCCAGGCACCCATCTGGAAGATGGCGGGGTTGAGCGCGATCAGCCAAATGCCGAACACAAGGGTGGCGACCATCGCGGGCCCCATGATGCCGCGATACAGCTTGCGCTCCATGACACTGAAGCGTTCCTTGCTGACCGTATCCTCGCTTTGCGCGTGGTAGACGAACAGGCGCGGCAGGTAGAACAGCCCGGCAAACCAGCACACGATGGCGACGATATGGAAGGCTTTGACCCATAGATAAAGCATTTTTAGTTATTCCCAGGTTCACGGTAGCTGAAGATAGTAGTGGCTCATGCGTCCTTACGTCACCTTGGCGGTTGTCGCAGAACGATGCGGCCCCTATTATCGACGGCTTTCCAGTGGGTTCGTTGAGGGCAGGTTTATGGTCAAGGTCGGTATCGTCGGCGGCACGGGTTACACCGGTGTCGAATTGCTGCGTCTGTTGGCTCAGCATCCGCAGGCAGAGGTGGTGGTCATCACTTCCCGATCCGAGGCCGGCCTGGCCGTGGCCGATATGTATCCCAACCTGCGAGGCCACTATGACGGCCTGGCGTTCAGCGTGCCGGACATCAAGACCCTGGGTGCCTGTGACGTAGTGTTCTTTGCTACACCTCACGGTGTCGCCCATGCCCTGGCTGGTGAATTACTGGCGGCGGGCACCAAGGTCATCGACCTGTCGGCGGATTTCCGTCTGCAGGACGCCGATGAGTGGGCCAAGTGGTACGGCCAGCCGCACGGTGCGCCAGAACTGTTGGAAGAGGCGGTGTACGGCCTGCCGGAAGTCAATCGCGAGCAGATCAAGCAGGCGCGCCTGATCGCCGTGCCGGGTTGCTATCCCACTGCGACCCAACTGGGCTTCCTGCCATTGCTGGAAGCAGGCTTGGCCGATGCTTCGCGCCTGATCGCGGACTGCAAGTCAGGTGTCAGCGGTGCAGGCCGGGGTGCGGCGGTAGGTTCGCTGTATTCCGAGACGTCGGAAAGCATGAAGGCCTATGCGGTCAAGGGGCATCGCCACTTGCCGGAGATCCGCCAGGGGTTGCGTCGTGCCGCGGGCAAGGAGGTGGGCTTGACCTTCGTTCCGCATTTGACGCCGATGATCCGTGGTATTCACTCCACGCTGTACGCGACTGTCGTCGATCGCTCGGTGGATCTGCAGGCATTGTTTGAAAAACGTTATGCCAACGAGCCGTTCGTCGATGTAATGCCGGCTGGCAGTCACCCGGAAACTCGCAGCGTGCGCGGCGCCAATGTGTGCCGTATCGCGGTGCATCGTCCGCAGGATGGCGACTTGGTGGTAGTACTGTCCGTGATCGATAATCTGGTCAAAGGTGCGTCGGGCCAGGCTGTACAGAACATGAACATCCTGTTCGGCCTGGATGAGAAGCTGGGCCTGTCCCATGCGGGCATGCTGCCGTAAGGTTTCCCCGTTATTGCGCAAAAGGCCCGATCATCGGGCCTTTTGTGTTTTTAATGGCGGCTACGCAGATTGATATACCGTAACAATAGTTGACCGCTTTTCTAGGAGAAGCGGATAATACCGGCCATTACGCATATGGCGGCGCTACGCCGGGAGATTATCAGCATGAGCGTTGAATCCTTCACCCCCACGGCTTTGCAATTCACCCACGGTGCTGCGCACAAGGTGAAGAGCCTGGTCGATGAAGAGGGTAATGATCGCTTGAAGCTGCGCGTATTCGTTACGGGCGGCGGTTGTTCAGGGTTTCAGTACGGTTTTACCTTCGATGAAGATGTGGCCGATGACGATACCATCGTCGAGCGCGAGGGCGTCAGCCTGGTCGTAGACCCTATGAGTTTCCAATACCTGGCAGGTGCCGAGGTGGATTATCAGGAAGGTCTCGAGGGGTCGCGTTTCGTGATAAAGAACCCTAACGCCACCACCACCTGTGGTTGCGGGTCTTCGTTCTCGATCTGATCGATGGCGGATACAAAAACGCCGCTTGGCTTTGATCGGCCAAGCGGCGTTTTGCTGTCTGCAGATCCTGGAGGGCTGTCAGGCGGGGTAGATCGCGCCCAGTACCCGAAGACCGCGTGCGCCGGTGACGCTGGGGCGGTTGGCAGCAATGCCTTCCAGGCAGCAATGGGCCAGCCAGGCAAAGGCCATGGCTTCTACCCAATCAGGATCTACGCCGTAGGTGGCGGTGCTGCTGACTTGGGTCGCCGGCAGTAGCGCGGCCAGGCGACTCATCAACGTAACGTTATGGGCGCCGCCGCCACAGACCAGCAGCGTTTCGGTCTGGTGTTGTGCGGTTTGCAGGGATTTGACGATGGTCAGGGCGGTCAGCTCCAGCAGCGTGGCTTGGACGTCCTGGGGAGCAAATGCTGGCAAACCCGCCAGATGTCGTTGCAGCCACTCGCGATTGAACACTTCGCGTCCGGTGCTTTTTGGGCCCTGTGTGACAAAGAAGGGGTCGCTGAGCAGGGTGTTGAGTAACTGCGATTCGACTTTACCGCCGGCCGCCCACCGGCCGTCACGATCAAAGTGCTCGCCGCGCTGCTGGTGAATCCAGGTGTCCAGCAGAACGTTGCCCGGGCCGCAGTCGAAGCCGGCTACAGGCTTGCCGGTCTCGATCAGGCTAAGGTTGCTGAAACCGCCGATATTCAGGACGGCGTGATTGCCGCTGCGTTCGCCAAACAACGCTTCATGAAAGGCGGGTACCAACGGCGCGCCCTGGCCACCGGCAGCCACGTCGCGGCTGCGGAAGTCGCTGACTACAGTGATGCCTGTCAGCTCTGTGAGCAGGGCAGGGTTACCGATCTGTACGGTAAAGCCTCGGGTGGGTTCATGGCGGATGGTTTGCCCGTGGCTACCGATCGCGCGAATGTCTTGAGGCTTGAGAGCTTGCTGCTCCAGTAAGGCATGAATGCCTTGGGCAGCCACTGTCACCCAATGCTGCTGGGCAATTGCCGAGCGAGCGATTTCATCTGGGCCGCTGGCGCACAGGCTGAGCAGCTCGGCGCGCAGGCTGCCTGGCATGGGGATGTAGTGAGTGGCGATCAGCTTGATCGCCGAGCTTTGTTCGATCAAGGCTATATCCAGGCCGTCGAGGCTGGTGCCAGACATCACCCCTATATAGAGCGCCATGTCTTAACGCTTCGCCGAAGCCAGCAGGGTGGAGCGCTCCTGATCCATGCGCGCCATCAGCGGCTGGCTCTGTTGCATGAAGCGCGCACGCTCGGCCTTGGCGATGGGGTCGGCCATGGGTAGCTTTTGGCCCAATGGATCGACGTGTACGCCATTGACTTGGAACTCATAATGCAAGTGCGGTCCGGTAGACAGGCCGGTAGTGCCGATATAACCAATCACCTGGCCTTGCTTCACGGTGCCGCCTGTCTGCACGCCCTTGGCGAACCCTTGCATGTGGCCATAAAGGGTACGGTAGGTGTTGCCGTGCTGGATGATCACGGTATTGCCGTAGCCTCCGCGACGACCGGCCAGCAGCACCTTGCCGTCACCGGCGGCCTTGATTGGCGTACCACGAGGGGCGGCATAGTCGACGCCTTTGTGGGCGCGGATTTTGTTCAGAATTGGATGCTTGCGGCCCATGGAGAATCGCGAGCTAATACGAGCGAAGTCGACAGGCGTACGGATAAACGCCTTACGCATGCTGTTGCCATCGGCGGTGTAGTAGCTGCTGTTGCCTTGCTTGTTGGTGTAGCGAACTGCGGTATAGGTCTTGCCGCGGTTGGTGAAGCGTGCGGAGAGAATATTGCCGGTGCCGACCACTTTACCGTTGGCGACCTTCTGCTCGTAGATCACGTCGAATTCATCGCCTTGGCGGATGTCCTGGGCGAAGTCGATGTCGTATCCAAATACGCTGGCCATGTCCATGGTCATGCTATGGGACAGGCCGGCGCGTGCAGCGGACTGCGACAAGGAGCTGTTGATCACGCCGTGTACATAAGCAGAGCGCATCACCGGCTTGGTGGTGACACGATTGAAGGCAAAGCCCTTGGCACCCTTGGTCAGGGTGATGCTTTCGAGGTCGCTGATGTTGCTGTGCAGGTTATTCAACTGGCCATCTGGGGTCAGTTCGAACTCAAGCTTCTGCCCGTGCTTGAGTTGGGTGAATTGCTTGGCCTGTTTGTCACTGGCCAGTACTTCATTAACCGTGGCGGCGGGCAGGCCGACCTTTTCGAACAGGGTCGACAACGTATCGCCTTTTGCGACGATGACTTCGCGGTGTTGCGGATTCTTGGCGACATCTGCTGCCGGGGCAGGTGCTGGTTTAGCTGCTTGCTGGGTGTCTTCGGGGCTGCTTTCTATCTGGGCGAACGGTGATTCAGTAGCGGTAGTTGTGGCTTGCTGTGCGTCGGAAGCGTCTTGATCTTGTGTCAGTTGCTCAACCGGGCTTTCCAGGTCAAGGCTCAGGGATGTTCGTTTGGCCTCTACATCACTGGAAGGGAATACCAGGAGCGCCAGGCTGAGAAGGGCGGCGATACCACTTGCTGCGAGCAGGTGGGTCTTCGGGTAAAGCGGCGGCGCTTTAGACGGTTCAGTGGTCATAGGTAATTTTGACTTTGAAGATGAAATGGAAAAGATGAATGACATGATGAAGATGAAATAACTGTATAAAATATAACCAAATCATCTGTGGTGCAAGCTCGCGAACGCTGTGCTTGCTGAACGGTGTCCGTGCGCAGGGCAAAACTTGTAATTAGTCCCTGATCTTGTATGGTTGGTTCCCTTTTGAATCTGAGCCTTGCGGGTCTGTTATGAAGTCGGTTGAAGAGCAGCTAGCGCTGATAAAACGTGGTGCGGAAGAACTGTTGGTCGAGTCTGAGCTGATCGAAAAGCTCAAGCGCGGCCAGCCCCTGCGTATCAAGGCCGGCTTTGATCCGACGGCGCCGGATCTGCACCTTGGGCATACCGTGCTTATAAACAAGCTGCGTCAGTTCCAGGAACTGGGGCATCAGGTCATCTTCCTTATAGGTGACTTCACCGGGATGATCGGCGATCCGAGTGGCAAGAGCGCAACGCGTCCGCCACTGACTCGTGAGCAGGTTCTCGATAATGCCGAGACCTACAAGACCCAGGTGTTCAAGATTCTCGATCCTGCCAAGACCGAGGTGGCCTTTAACTCCACCTGGATGGATCAGATGGGGCCGGCCGACTTTATTCGTCTTACGTCCCAATACACCGTGGCGCGCATGCTTGAGCGAGATGACTTCGACAAGCGCTACTCCACCAACCAGCCTATCGCGATTCATGAGTTCCTCTACCCGTTGGTGCAAGGGTATGACTCGGTGGCTCTGCGTGCCGACGTTGAGTTGGGTGGTACCGATCAGAAGTTCAATCTGTTGATGGGGCGCGAGTTGCAGCGTGCATATGGGCAGGAAGCCCAATGCATTCTGACTATGCCGTTGCTGGAAGGCTTGGATGGCGTCAAGAAGATGTCCAAGTCGCTGGGTAACTATGTGGGTATCCAGGAGGCGCCAGGCGTGATGTATGGCAAGCTGGTTTCTATCCCGGATGCGCTGATGTGGCGTTACTTCGAGTTGTTGAGCTTTCGTTCTATGGATGAAATCAACGCGCTGCGTGCTGAGGTCGAGGCGGGGGCTAATCCGCGCGACGTGAAGATCAAGCTGGCCGAAGAGATCGTTGCGCGTTTCCATGGTGAGGAGGCAGCCGCCAGTGCTCACCGTGCGGCAGGCAATCGCATGAGAGATGGCGAGCTGCCGGATGATTTGCCGGAGATCGAGTTGGTAGCTGCAGAGGCGATGCCGATCGCGGCTGTCCTTAATAAGGCGGGGCTGGTGAAGAACTCGGCGGTTGCGCGTGACCTTCTGGGTTCGGGTGGTGTGCGTATAGATGGTGAGGTGGTTGATCGCACCTTTATATATGAGCTGGGTGCTACCCATGTTTGCCAGGCTGGGAAGAAGGCATTTGCGCGTATTACGCTTAAATCCGAATAAGTCTGAAATTAAGTGTTGACGGCGTTTTATATCTGTCTATAATTCGCCCCACTTCCGGCGCAGTCGAAACGGAAAACTCCTTGGTAAAC